>NZ_VOZA01000101.1:0-3348 GCF_013420015.1 Acinetobacter sp. YH12039
TTGTTCCATTTTAGAGATTTGTTTAAGATAAGATATAACTCATTGAGATGTGTCATAGTATTCGTCGTTAGAAAACAATTATTGTGACATTATTTCAATGAGTTATCTATTTTTGTCGTGTACAGAGATTATTATAGAAGCCCCCATGAATAAATCGCTCATCATTTTCGGCATCGTCAACATAACCTCGGACAGTTTCTCCGATGGAGGCCGGTATCTGGCGCCAGACGCAGCCATTGCGCAGGCGCGTAAGCTGATGGCCGAGGGGGCAGATGTGATCGACCTCGGTCCGGCATCCAGCAATCCCGACGCCGCGCCTGTTTCGTCCGACACAGAAATCGCGCGTATCGCGCCGGTGCTGGACGCGCTCAAGGCAGATGGCATTCCCGTCTCGCTCGACAGTTATCAACCCGCGACGCAAGCCTATGCCTTGTCGCGTGGTGTGGCCTATCTCAATGATATTCGCGGTTTTCCAGACGCTGCGTTCTATCCGCAATTGGCGAAATCATCTGCCAAACTCGTCGTTATGCATTCGGTGCAAGACGGGCAGGCAGATCGGCGCGAGGCACCCGCTGGCGACATCATGGATCACATTGCGGCGTTCTTTGACGCGCGCATCGCGGCGCTGACGGGTGCCGGTATCAAACGCAACCGCCTTGTCCTTGATCCCGGCATGGGGTTTTTTCTGGGGGCTGCTCCCGAAACCTCGCTCTCGGTGCTGGCGCGGTTCGATGAATTGCGGCTGCGCTTCGATTTGCCGGTGCTTCTGTCTGTTTCGCGCAAATCCTTTCTGCGCGCGCTCACAGGCCGTGGTCCGGGGGATGTCGGGGCCGCGACACTCGCTGCAGAGCTTGCCGCCGCCGCAGGTGGAGCTGACTTCATCCGCACACACGAGCCGCGCCCCTTGCGCGACGGGCTGGCGGTATTGGCGGCGCTGAAAGAAACCGCAAGAATTCGTTAACTGCACATTCGGGATATTTCTCTATATTCGCGGTTCAGCAGGCATGTCCCCTTTGAGGGCGACCCGACGACAGGATAATCGACCTTATGGTGCGCAAATATTTCGGCACAGACGGTATTCGTGGCAAAGCCAACGAAGGCGCGATGACGGCGGAAACCGCCTTGCGCGTCGGCATGGCGGCTGGCCGTGTCTTTCGTCGCGGTGACCACCGCCATCGTGTCGTGATCGGCAAGGATACGCGCCTGTCGGGCTATATGCTTGAACCCGCGCTCACAGCCGGTTTCACCTCGATGGGCATGGACGTATTCCTTTTTGGCCCGCTGCCGACAACGTAATAGGAAGAATAAACGCCCTTTTCACCCAAGTCCAAATTAATTTGCCGATTCCATAATCAGGGTGTATTACAATTCCATAGAGTTTTTCAATCCAGGTGGTTTAGCTGATAACTTAACGATTGATCAGCTTCTTCGTGAAGATTACTCGCCATGGGCGCGCAATAAAAGGATATCTGCCACGTTCAAAGAAGCGCATTTTATTGAAAAATATGGGTCAGGCATCAAACGAATCCAAGAAGGCTTCGCATCCTATGGTCTGCGTCCCCCTGTCTTTGAAAATTTCCAGCACGGTTTTCGAGTTATTGTCTCATCAAAGCTACTTTTCGAATCTAATGAGGGAGTAAGTGAGGGAGTAAATCTACTATTTAATCAGATAAGAACTAATCCAGGAAAGCGTGCACCATTTTTAGTAAACGAGCTATTAGTTCCTGTCAAGATAGTAGAGCGGTGGCTCAAAATCTTAAGAGATGATCATAAAATCGAGTTTCGAGGAGCTCCTAAAAGTGGAGGATACTGGCTAAAATAGAAATCAATGATACTCTTAAGTGGCACCAATCGAACTCCTATTTTAGCATTTAAAAAAGTATCCTCACATCATTTTATTGAACAATACCTAAGGCTGCTCTGGCGGCATTGATATGATTATCGTCGTTGCACTCTACCGCAAAAGCGCCATATGCTAATGGAGCTGCAGCAGCCCTCTCTATAGATTGTTCGTAGAGCCTATCCCATATCGTTCCGCCTTGTTTAGCATACTCCGTTATCAAACTCTTCAGGCTATCCTCTCCAAAAACCGATACGTGACCAGAAAAGTCCAGTGCAGGATCACCCATATGCGCAGTAGACCAATCTATGATACCAGAGGTCTTACCTTCCTTCGAGGTTAAGACATGCCCTGCATAGAGATCGCCATGGATGAAACAAGTGAATTCAGGCCACAAAGGGTCATTGTCCAACCATCTACGGTATCTGTTTTCCAACGGCTCGCTGATACCTATCTCAGATTTCACCAAGTGGATACGGTCAGCTATTTCGGTCCTCAATTCACTTGGAGTCATTATTTTCAAGTTGCTCTTTCTCACATCGTCAGCTGTAATACGATGTAATTCGGCCAATGATTTTGCCAGAGACTCCACATAAGCTATGCTATCGCGATCTATGTTCCAAGAAACCTCATGTGTTATCGCATCGAATGTCAGAGCAGGCGCATCCTCCAGTAAAGGGTAGGCTATTAGGCGCTCCGATACAATTTTCCAATCAGGGACATTGATCGACAGGTTTCTTTTGGCTAAATCCAATATTCTACTTTCATTTTCGATTTGTTCAAGCATATCGCTTCTTCGAGGTATACGGAGTACCCAGTTCTCACCGTTTACTTCCTTTACAAAGGCAACTCTAAAGTCGATGCCCATCTCATTGACGCTCATCTCTTCCGAAATTCTCAGCCCATGCTCTAGGGCTAATGTTTGCATATCTTCGATTGTCATTTCTATACTGTTTTCTTTTATTAAATTGGTACCAGTTCCCCCGACAGGACATTCTGAATGTCATATACAGGTGTAACACTTTACCCATATTCTTTTCGTATGGATAACACTTCCCATCAGGGAACAAAAATCTGATACATGAATTAATTGTGAGACAGTAGACCTACTGTCGCATTGAAGCCATCTCGGCGACTATTTGATTAGGAAAACCAAGGCTTTGCCATCATAGCCTTATCATAGAAGTATAACATAGTTGTAAAGATAGAAAATTATTTTTTATTCATCCATGATGTTATTATTTTATAATAACATCATCTAAACATGTCCTGTCGCTCTTTTGTGCTGTGATATTTCATACCTATTAACTGCTTTCGTTTGAATTATACGACGTTCTACTCACAATAGGGCAAGGGTTACTCATTCCGTAGGATGCGGTTCACGTATAGGAAGAATAAACGCCCTTTTCACCCAAGTCCAACAGCTTTGGACCGCAGTTGACTCTTTCGACACCCCTGCGATGCAACCCAATCCGGCTGACGGGGAGCCAGCAACGCTGAAAATTTAC
>NZ_VOZA01000102.1:0-3340 GCF_013420015.1 Acinetobacter sp. YH12039
TGTTTTTTCTGCTTTGATCGCAGCAAGTGCTACCTTAGCCTTAAAGTCGTTTGAATGATTTCTTCTTGGTCTACGTGCCATAAAATACTCCATATATTGATGTTTATAACATCATTTGAGGAGCAGAGTATCACTTATAGGAGTTGTTCAAATTTCCGGATCCATCTCTAAGTGAGGAGGAAATGACTCTTACTATTCAGATGTTGTTTCAAGCTTTTTTTGATTGATAGAGTTTTATGTATTAAACTCTATATTGAAAGTAAATATATTGTAAAAATAGTATGTTATTTACTAATTGATTAAATTATTTACACTTATTCTGTATAATGCTCTATGAATTCATTACTTATTTTTTTAAATTAAAAATCATATGCAAAGCTTAAATGATGAAGAGTGTCGCCAAGTTGAAAGTGTAAAACAGCTTTTACAAAAAAATTTTAAAGATAAGCTTTATGCTATTTATTTATATGGTTCGTATGTTGATGGTGGTTTAAAACATAAAAGTGATCTTGATATTTTAGTTATTATTGAACGTGAAATTACCGATCAGGAAAGAAAACAATTAGCGCAGAATTTTCTAAATATATCTGTTCCGATTGGTCATGCTACAGCGCGTGCCTTAGAAATTACGATATTAGAAAAAGGGAGTATTACCAATAAAAATCATCCATATACATATCAGCTACAATATGGCGAGTGGTTGAGAGAAGAATTACTCAAAGGTGAATTACTTTATAGTCAATCTGATCCAGATATTAGTATTTTACTTAAAACTGCCCAATTACATAACATTACTATCTTTGGACCTGATATTTGCGATTGGTTAAATCCAATTAGCTATGAACAATTAATATTTGCCATGCAAAAAACTTATCCACAAATTATTGCTCATTGGAAAGACGATCAGGATGAATGTAATCAAATTTTAGCGCTATGCCGTATAGCTTATACATTAGATCATAAAACAATAGTTGCCAAGGATGTTGCTGCGACATGGTTTTTAGAATTCTTAAGTCAGATAGATCAAGACATTTTGCAACTCATAATAGATGAATATATTGGGCAAGGTCATGAGCAATGTTGGTTAGTTTTACATGATCAGCTTGCTAAAATTGTTAAAGAATTACAGCATAAAATTGAACCACTACTTTTTAACTGATGTGGAAGTAATGGATATGCTTCTTAGATTATTACCTCACTATATCTCTAAATACCGAAGAGACTTGATATTGCAAAGGGGGGCGTGGTTGGAGTTGCATGAAGATTTTAAATAAAAGCGGAGGAACTAGGGTAAAAGTTGCCAAAAAGTTTCTTCTGAAATGACTTTTATATTATGACGTTTAAGCAAAGCGGAGGTAACTCCATTGCCATAGATCTTATTCCCATTAAATTGACCATCGTAAATCATTGAACTACCACATGAAGGGCTATTTTCTTTAAGCACTACCAGAGTAGCTTTTAATAATTGAACTTTTTTTAAAGTTCTATATGCCCCTTCAATATAGATTGAAGTCACATCCTTTCCTGATTTTTCAATTACACAGGCTTTTCCATCTAAGACATCATCGCCATTACCTCCCGAAATCTCGGCAGGTTCGCGTGGTGTTGATAAACCGCCAAGAATCTCTGGACATACCATAGTAGCTTTTCCATCTTTGACTAATTTTTCGATTTTTTCGTTTAAGCTATGCGTCCCGTTATAACGTACCTTTAAGCCAGCCAGACAAGAACTTACTAAAATCATATTTCCTCTATGAAAAAGATATGTATCGATTTGCTATTTAGCCAGTACCTATTATTTTTTAAAATTAATAGGTTAGTGCTATGGATAAAACAAGAATTTAAATATGATCAATGCAAAGTGAGTTATTTTTTTTCTAACCCACAAAGCTTATAGATTAGTTTGATCCTTTTTGTTTAGAAAATTTATCAACAGTGATGTGTGCTGAATTAGCAGGAGACTTTCACTTGGGAGATTCTAGGCAGCTAACCGATAAAAGTCTTCTGCCATTTGATTTGGTGTCTTAAAATCCAAGCCTTTTTGAATTCTTCGCTGATTATAAAATAACTCTATATATTTTGTAATATCCGCTTTGGCTTCTTCCCTTGTTTTGTAGTTGCGATGATGGACTAGTTCATTTTTGAGTATGCCCCAGAAACTCTCTATCGGTGCATTATCAAAGCAGTCGCCTTTTTTGCTCATTGAACCCTGAAAATCAAATTTCTCAAGTAAGTTTCGATATTCATTACTGCAATATTGGCTGCCTCTATCTGAATGTACAATGAGATCTTTAGCAGGTTTCTGATTGCGAATAGCCATATTCAATGCATCACAAACAAGCTTGGCTGTCATGCGCTCATTTAAGCTATAGCCAACAACCTGTTTCGTGTAAAGATCTTTGACAGCTGCCAAGTACAACCAGCCCTCAGCCGTCCAAATGTAGGTAATGTCACTCGACCACGCAAGATTAGGCTTCGTCATTGAAAACTGTTGCTTGAGTAAATTGTCATAAATAGAACGGTTGTGATCACTGTTCGTGGTTCTTTTGAAACGCTTATGGCGCTTACAATACAACTGATTTGATTTTTTTATTTGGCGCACAGCATACGTACTTATTTTGATACCTTGCGCTTGTAAATGCTTGGTTAATCGAACATAGCCATAGCTTTGTTTGGTTTCTTCATGGGCTATTTTGACCAAAATTGTCTGCTGATTTCGCTGAATTGATCTTTTACTCATGCCTCGCTTTAGCCAATCATAAAAGCGAGAAACGGATACACGAAGTAATCGAGCCATTAAAATAATCGGAAATAAGTGGCTTTGCGATTTCATATAGGCGTACCTCACTGACTTTCTTTGGCAAAGTACGCTGCTGCCTTTTTTAAAAATTCACGTTCCATTTCAGCTGTTTTGAGCTGTTGTTTAAGCTTCTTATTTTCTTCGAGTAAGGCGTTTAGATCGGGCGAATACTGTTTTGTGCCTGCTAAAGTTCCAGCCTTTGCTTTGTTATTCCAGTTCGAAAGGGTTTGCATTGAAATGCCAAGTTGTCTAGCGGATTCCGATACATTACCTTGGTTCTCTTCAATGGCTTTTATGGCTTCAGCTTTAAATTCTGCGGTGTAAGTCTTCTGTTTCTTGCTCATGGTAAACTCCTAATGAGTATGTATAGTTTACCAAGTTAAACCCTCCTGTTTTTTAAGCACACATCAATAGAGTGGGAGTGACGGGCACTGGCTGGCAATGTCTAGCAACGGCAGGCATTTCGGCTGAGGGTAAAAGAACTTTCCGCTAAGCGATAGACTGTATGTAAACACAGTATTGCAAGGACGCGGAACATGC
>NZ_VOZA01000103.1:0-3316 GCF_013420015.1 Acinetobacter sp. YH12039
GTAAATTTTCAGCGTTGCTGGCTCCCCGTCAGCCGGATTGGGTTGCATCGCAGGGGTGTCGAAAGAGTCAACTGCGGTCCAAAGCTGTTGGACTTGGGTGAAAAGGGCGTTTATTCTTCCTATACGTATAGGAAACCTTTATTATACGGTTATAGTAAAAAGGGGGAGAGGAATCTTCCTCTTTTTTATTTTAAAGGGAGATCTCCCATGACACTTCGTAGAAAAGGGTACATCAATGAATTTGATGGCTTATTTGTGATACCAACAATCGGATTAATCCTGTTGAAATTTTATATTTCTATATTTAGAGCATAGGCAGATTGCCTGTGCTCTTTATTTTGTTTGTTTTAAATTGGTATTGAATGATACCAATATTACATGATTAATGGAGGAGATTATTTATGACATTTAATAACAATGAAAATACACGTGTGTGGTTTATTACAGGTGCAAGCAGTGGACTAGGATACGAATTCACAAAAAAAGCATTGGAGTCAGGAGAGAAGGTTGTTGGTGTTGCTAGAAATATTGAAAAACTGAATGAGTTAAAATGCCAGTTTGAAGGAATGTTACTTCCTTTAAGTCTTGATGTTACTGATAGAAGTGCTGTTTCGACTACAGTGGAAACTGCCATTAAACATTTTGGAAGACTCGATATTGTCATTAACAATGCAGGGAATATGGTAATGGGAATGATTGAAGAATTTAGTGAAGATGAAGTTAGAAGCCAAATGGAAACTAATTTCTTCGGTACAGTATGGGTAAGTCAAGCTGTTATGCCGTACTTGCGGGCACAAGAATCAGGTCATATTATCCAGATATCTAGTATTGGTGGACTGATTAGTGGTCCAATGTCGGGAATCTATAGCGCTAGTAAATTTGCTTTAGAAGGATTTAGCGAGGCTTTAGCACAAGAAGCTGCACATTTTGGTATAAAAGTATCTATCGTAGAACCTGGAGGTTACTGGACGAATCTATACTTAAAAATGAGTTTTACTACACAGAAAAAAGAGTATGATTCATTACGTGAAAAGTTGGCCCAACAATATTCAAACGAATCGGTGGATAGTGATCCTAAGTTAGCCGCCGAAGCTATAATGAAACTGGTTAATAGTGAGAATCCGCCTCTCCGATTAGTTCTGGGAAGCCTTGTATATGATTTAGCTGTTGAAAATGCAGAAAAACGTATATTTACATGGAAAGAGTGGGAATCAGTCAGTCGTTCTTCGGAACATGGGATTCCTGCACCAGAAGGATACGGAATAATTGAGGAATAGAAACCCTAAGAAATAAACTCTCTAAACTACAAAAACTAATTAATGATTTAATATGTTTATTAACTTAATCGCCGGGCGCAACGGCTTTCGTCATTGCGTCTCTGGGAGCAGCTTGGTCTTCAACTGCACCGGCCTTTGTCGCTTTCCGTCTACTTCAAGCAGTGGGCGCGTCGGCCATGCTGGTGGCGACGTTCGCGACGGTTCGCGACGTTTATGCCAACCGTCCTGAGGGTGTCGTCATCTACGGCCTTTTCAGTTCGATGCTGGCGTTCGTGCCTGCGCTCGGCCCTATCGCCGGAGTATTGATCGGCGAGTTCTTGGGATGGCAGGCGATATTCATTACTTTGGCTATACTGGCGATGCTCGCACTCCTAAATGCGGGTTTCAGGTGGCACGAAACCCGCCCTCTGGATCAAGTCAAGACGCGCCGATCTGTCTTGCCGATCTTCGCGAGTCCGGCTTTTTGGGTTTACACTGTCGGCTTTAGCGCCGGTATGGGCACCTACTTCGTCTTCTTCTCGACGGCTCCCCGTGTGCTCATAGGCCAAGCGGAATATTCCGAGATCGGATTCAGCTTTGCCTTCGCCACTGTCGCGCTTGTAATGATCGTGACAACCCGTTTCGCGAAGTCCTTTGTCGCCAGATGGGGCATCGCAGGATGCGTGGCGCGTGGGATGGCGTTGCTTGTTTGCGGAGCGGTCCTGTTGGGGATCGGCGAACTTTACGGCTCGCCGTCATTCCTCACCTTCATCCTACCGATGTGGGTTGTCGCGGTCGGTATTGTCTTCACGGTGTCCGTTACCGCGAACGGCGCTTTGGCAGAGTTCGACGACATCGCGGGATCAGCGGTCGCGTTCTACTTCTGCGTTCAAAGCCTGATAGTCAGCATTGTCGGGACATTGGCGGTGGCACTTTTAAACGGTGACACAGCGTGGCCCGTGATCTGTTACGCCACGGCGATGGCGGTACTGGTTTCGTTGGGGCTGGTGCTCCTTCGGCTCCGTGGGGCTGCCACCGAGAAGTCGCCAGTCGTCTAACCGACGACTGGTAGCAGGCCCGCTCCGATGCGGCGCACTAACCATCGAAACCTCGTGAATGTCGGTATCCTGTCTGGCAGGATACCGCTCATTTCCCTTGTTCAGTTCATCGCCGTCGCCGAGCATCTGAATTTTCGGCATGCGGCCAAGGCACTTGGTATCAGCCAGTCGAGCGTCAGCGCGCGTGTGAAAGCGCTGGAGGATAACCTTGGTGTCCTGCTATTTGAGCGCCATGCGCGGGGCGTTCGGCTAACAGACGCAGGCAGGCACTTCATGGAGCGTGTCACGGCGGGTGTCGATCAACTCGATCACGCAGTGAAGACCGCAGGCATGACAGCTCAAGGAGAATACGGCCGGCTTCGCATCGGCATCCATGCCTTAATCCCACGCAGCTTTCTCACGGAGCTGATCCGTCATTATCGGGAAGAACATACGGGCATTGAGGTTGAGATCACCGAAGGCACAGCCCGCGATGCGGTGATGCAGCTTCGTGCTGACCAGCTCGACGTGGTGTTCGTCGCGGGCAAGCCCGAGATGCCCGACTGCCATACCCGACCGATCTGGACCGAACCGCTGGTGGCCGTGCTATCGGATGGGCATCGCCTCGCCGGGCAGTCCGCAATCACTTGGTCCGATCTGGTCGGCGAGACTTTCATTGTTCGCTATGGTGGCACCGGCCCGCAGGTCCATGACCATATCGTGCTGCGCCTTGCCGGGCGTTGGCCCGCACCGTCGATCCGGCGCTTTGATGTGGGGCGCGACACGCTGCTATCGGCACTGTTGCAAATAACCACGAATGGTAAGCTGAAGACTGTTTTAGCTAAAGGTGCAGCATATGAATCCTTTCCATGGTCGGCATTTTCAGGGCGAAATCATTCTTTGGGCTGTGCGCTGGTATTGTAAATATGGCATTAGCTATCGTGAACTGCAGGAAATGCTGGCCGAACGGGGTGTGAATGTTGATCACACGACTATTTACCGTTGGGTTCAACGTTATGCTCC
>NZ_VOZA01000104.1:0-3315 GCF_013420015.1 Acinetobacter sp. YH12039
TCATGAGAAAGCCCATATAAATGGGTAATGTACAAGTTGCTGTAGAAGCATGTTTAATTCGTCTGATCACAGATACTTTATAAAGTATTTTAATACTTTTTTGAATCAGTCAATGCGTAAGTCCTATCTTATTCAAAACTATGGACTCACTCCAAGGTCAAGCATGAACGTACAAAAACATTATTTGATTAAAGAATTGTCCACCAAATCTGGGGTAAGCATTGACAGTATTCGCTTTTATGAAAAGAAAAAACTGCTGAAACCTAGCTTCCGCGCAGACAACAATTATCGCTATTATGATGAAGAAATGTACAAACGTTTGGTTTTTATTAAGCGCTGTCGAAACCTCGATATTTCTCTCACCGAGATTCAAACCCTGCTTGAACTTGAGCAATCCCCTACGCAAAGCTGTCATGCTGTGAATGAATTAATTGACAATCACATTCGTCAAGTTTCTGAAAAAATTAAAGAATTAGAAAGTTTTAAAATACAGTTAAGTAAGCTCCGTGCTAGCTGTAATGAAACCAGTCAAATTAATGATTGCCAAATTTTAAAACATTTGGAAAACGGAATATCTTGAAAACCCAACTAAAATACTTGGTTGAATCCTTTTTTTAGATCACTACAATAAAGCCATAAATTTTTTATGCCTTTATTGACATGACGATTCAACACGTAACCGAACTCCTCTCACCTGCTGGCTCTTTAAAAAATATGCGCTACGCTTTTGCTTATGGCGCAGATGCCGTGTATGCAGGTCAGCCGCGATATAGCTTACGTGTGCGCAATAATGCTTTCGACCATGACAATTTAAAAATTGGCATTGAAGAAGCTCATGCCTTAGGGAAAAAGTTTTATGTGGTGGTAAACATCCAACCGCATAACTCAAAACTGAAAAATTTCATCCGTGACCTTGAACCTGTGGTTGCCATGAATCCTGATGCACTGATCATGTCTGACCCTGGTCTAATCATGATGGTGCGTGAACATTTTCCAGAAGTGTCCATTCATTTGTCTGTCCAAGCCAATGCGGTGAACTGGGCAACGGTTAAATTTTGGAAAAATATGGGACTGACACGTGTCATTCTGTCACGTGAATTATCAATCGAAGAAATTGAAGAAATTAAACACAATGTACCTGATATGGAAATTGAAGTTTTCGTACATGGTGCATTATGTATGGCTTACTCCGGTCGTTGCTTACTTTCTGGCTATATGAATAAACGTGATGCAAACCAAGGTGCATGTACCAATGCATGCCGATGGGATTATAAAATTCACGATGCAGTTGAAGATGAAACTGGTGATGTTATTCCAGTCACACAAATTAAAGAATCATCATGCTGCAATAATAAAAATGCCGATGAGCAACACGCCCTAGAACAACACCAATTCGGCGAGCCGGTTTTATTACAACGCAATGAAGAAGACATGTTTGCTGCCGAAGAAGATGAACATGGCACTTATTTCATGAACTCGAAAGACTTGCGTGCTGTACAGCATGTTGACCGTTTAACCAAAATGGGCATTCATTCTTTAAAAATTGAAGGCCGTACCAAGTCTTATTTCTACTGTGCGCGTACCGCTCAAATTTATCGTAAAGCCATCGATGATGCCCTTGCTGGTAAACCATTTGACCCTGCTCTCATGTCTCAGCTTGAAGGTCTTGCGAACCGTGGTTATACCGAAGGTTTTCTACGCCGCCATGTACATAGTGAATATCAAAACTATGAAACCGGTTCTTCACGTTTTGATCATCAACAGTTTGTAGGTGAAGTCTTAGAACGCAATGGTGACTCTCTTAAAATCGAAGTGAAAAACCGTTTTGTTGTAGGTGATTCTTTAGAACTGATGACCACTTCAGGCAACATCACCTTCGTTTTAACTGAAATGAAAGATAAAAAAGGTAATCTAATTGACGATGCCAAAGGTTCAGGTCATATCGTGGATATTCCTGTACCTGCCGATGTGGATATGCGATACGCCTTACTGATTCGTAACTTACCCAATTCGACAGTGGATATTTCGGCTTCAACTTTAGCTTATCAGGCTTGAGTTTACTTTATGGCTTTGTTGATTACAGACAAATGCATCAATTGTGACATGTGTCTACCTGAATGTCCCAATGATGCCATTTATGAAGGCTCAAAGATTTATGAAATCGATGTCGCACGTTGTACTGAATGCGTCGGTTTCTATGCGCACCAAACTTGTGTTTCAGTTTGTCCGATTGAGTGCATTGTGCCTCATCCTGAACATGTGGAGACAGATGAGCAGTTAATGGAGAAGTTTAAAGGCTTGAATTTATTTAAATCTTAAATTCGTGATGTGATTGGTATATTAATTGCTTACTCCGCTTTATATTTTATAGAGAAACAACCTTGGGGAAAGTATAAAAATAAGGTTGTAAAACAAAAATAGCTGGGCAACGAATAGGATTCAAAATGTGTGGGAACATTTTTGAATCCTAATTTTGCAGACAAAAAAAGGAACTCCGGTGTTAGCATCCAAAGTTCCTGTAAAACGAGAATATTAAGAAAAATAATATTCAAATGACAACATTCAGCGCGGCCAGCGTGTTTCTCGAAACACACTGGCCTTTCTTTTATTGACCCGAACGGATGATGTAATCAAAAGCAGACAATGAAGCTTTCGCGCCTTCACCTGTCGCAATGATGATTTGTTTGTAAGGTACTGTTGTACAGTCACCGGCAGCAAATACACCTTTTACATTGGTTTCGTTACGTTCGTTAATTACGATCTCACCACGGTTTGAAAGTTCAACTGCTGTTTCTTTTAAGAAATCAGTGTTTGGTAACAAACCGATTTGTACAAAGATACCTGCCAATTCAATCGTTTTGATTTCATCAGTTGCACGGTCTTTGTAGTTCAGTGCAGTCACTTGTGAACCATCACCAACCACTTCTGTAGATAATGCATTCATGATCACAGTGGTATTCGGTAAGCTGTTTAACTTGTCTTGAAGGACTTGGTCAGCACGAAGTTTGGTATCAAATTCAACAAGTGTTACATGTTCCACAATACCTGCAAGGTCAATCGCCGCTTCGACACCTGAGTTACCACCACCAATCACCGCAACACGTTTACCTTTAAACAATGGACCGTCACAGTGTGGGCAGTATGCAACACCACGTGTACGGTATTCTTGTTCACCCGGAACGTTCATTTCTCTCCAACGTGCACCTGTTGAAAGAATCACTGTTTTAGATTCAAGTTTTGCACCATTCTCTAAAGTCACTTCAACTAAGCCATTAGCTGTTTGGTCAGCACCTTTGATGTCAGATACACGTTGCA
>NZ_VOZA01000105.1:0-3079 GCF_013420015.1 Acinetobacter sp. YH12039
GTTCAAATGGCTATTCTACGTTTGATTGGTTTTGGAAAAAAAGAAGAATTTAAGAAAGTGCTAGCAATTTTAAGAAAGAAAAAGCCTGATAGGACAAGGATCCTATGAAATTTGTCGTGTACAGAGAATTTCTTGAATCAATTGATTTGAATACGAAGACCCACTCATTTTGAGTGGGTTTTTTAATATTTAAAGTTACGTGCCTTAAAAATAGAAAAGTAGTGCTTTCATTCCTTACGCGTCACTCAGAACAGTGTGCTGCCTCGTTGTACTTCGTACAAAACAATGTTTTGTACTCGTTCATACTTTGGATCCAATCGAACAAAATCGTAAGCAAAGAAAAGAATTTATTTAATTATCTTTTGAGTTTTATGATACAAGGAACCCAATATTAGCGTGGGTTAGAATAATGATTTTATATAAATATGTGAGTTTTGAAGCTGCTTTAACGATTTTGAAAACAAAATCTCTAGGTTTTTCACATTTAGAAGATTTTAATGACCCATTTGAATGCACTGGTTTTGGTTTTTATGATTTGGATGTACCGACATCGGTAGCAGTAGGGCATTCCGAAATCAGTTTTCTAGAAAATATGTGATTTTAAGTTTGACTAGAACTGCTTTAAATCTACTCATCTGGCCACATTATGGGGATAGTTAAAAAAGGTGTCGTGATCGGAATAGACACATGCAAAGCAGGCCTTGAAGATGGTGATCAATTTATTATTCCTTCAACAAAAGGGGAGTTGAGATATTTAAAAACAGCGCCGAAGCAGGCCAATGTGGCAAGTGTTGAAAAATTAATGTCTGTAGGAAATTCAAATATTTTAAATTGGGATAATGAAGAAGTTTTAATAAAGCATGGTTTGCTTTATAAAATGCAGGAATGGGCATACGAAGAGGAAGTACGTATTGTAAAGAATATTAGCGATGCTCAATTCGGGTATCACTTTTCTACAAAAACACATGCATATATCAATGACCAACTTTGGCAAAGAGTCCCAATTGCAAACGCGTCCAATTTATACGTTAAAATTGCCTGAAGAAGCCTTTTTTGAAGTATATTTTGGGAAAAATGCATATATTGATCTTAGAAGAAAACAAGAGCTTGTGAAGCCAGTAATTGATCATAAGAGATCAGTGTGAATTGCTGAAAGATCTATGTGTTGAATCTAATATTAGTTTGAAATGCATTTCATTAGATTTGGAAACATGGTCTTTAAAAGTGAATCAAATTTAATTTGATGGTTTTGAGTCATGGGTGGTTTCAAAACTCCTATATTTGTGTCAGCTGAGTTGAATTTAGGTTGTGATAGAGTAGGCATTATTCATGCTGCATGGAGTGTGTAATTGCAATGAAAATATCAAAACTCTCTCTCTTACTCGCTCTTTGTCTACCTGTGGTGAGTTTTGCACAAGTTTCAGATATAGCACAGTCTGAGTTAAAGCCTTTACCTGATGTTCGGATATCCATGCAGCGGATGCTTCGCTCTACTGAAGGGCGTTATTTCTTAGATTTGTATGCTGGCATATGGAATCCGCACGGGACTTTGACTGATTTGCAAGAGCCCAAACAAATTAACTTTAAAGGGACTCAAAAAGCAGATTTTATTGACTTGAACTCAGTCAATGTTGTGACTGAACAAAATGCGGTAACAGCTTATCGATTGGCAGGAACATTGAATGCAAATACAGGATCGTTTAAAGCTGAACTGACTGAACAAACGGTACCACCATCTACAAGTTATTTACAGTTTGAACCTGCGTTTAAAGCTGCAGATAAACCTATCCTGCTGTTTAAGTTTTATGGGGTGCAATCCGCAGATCAGCCCTATGGCAAGTCTCTAAAGCGCGTAGATGTAATTAATAAATCAAATGGCAAAGTACTACAGTCATTACAAGGCTTTAATGTTTTTGGGAATAGTATCGGATTCTTAGATGTAAACTTTGATGGATACTATGATGTTGTACTTTCGGATACCTCTGATGGTCGAAAAATAGAAGATAAGCGATTTATTTATTGGATGTACAATCCTAAAACGAAAAATTTTCAACGCTCACCACAATTGGAAAAAATTGCTGGCTTCCCAAAATTAAAAGGAGAGTTGCAGCAGATCGACTTTGGATCAGGTCAAATCTTTCGAGTCGATCAAGGATTGCTTTATCCAGTCAGTGAGTAAGTTAAATTTTAAAAAGCCCCATAACTTGGGGCTTTTTTTATTTATAGAATTTTCTAAAGATGAATGTAGATACTTTTAAATGAGGTAGTCAGTATTTTGAATAAAAAATCAAAGTAAAAAGAGGGTTGAAAGAGAGGGACTGAATTTTAACATACATGATATTTCATGTAATAAATGAGATTCTAAAAATTTGAAAAACAAAAAACTGAAATTTAAAGAAAGAAAATATGATTTACAAAAGCTTAACATTGGAAACTAAGACGTGTTTCAAAACCTGTAATTTAATACAAAGGCTCAGTATTTGGTGACGTAATTCTTGTATTGCGTTTCAAAAGACATACCTGAAAGTAGTGATTATACATTCGAGATTCTATTTAAAAATAAAATTTAATCGGCCTTTACTATTAATATAGTTGAATATTCAAATATTATTGGTTTGTTTGAAAATTAATTTGAACTATTTCGCAAATATTTGGTGAAATATGTAACAGTCTATATTATTTTTAATATGGTTAAGGTTAATAAAAACAATTAGATATGTTATGCCTGAAAATAGGGATATGAAAAAAATCCCCAAAATTTGGGATAAAGAGGAAAATTAAATAAAAACATAAAAATTAAAAATATTTAATATATTACAAACACATAATTTAAATATTTGTAAAAAATAATATTACATGGATATTCGTGTGAAATTTCCATATTAGGTTCTTTTTTTCTCAACATGATTAAGAATGAGTCAGCACCTAGGGGAAGTGAAATTAATTGGATTTGGCTTTGTTGCACAAACCTATCTGTAAAGGCTTTTTCAGCAATATAATTTCAAAATGAATAAGCCTGCCTCTAAAATCTACCGTACAACCAATTGGTCATCCTATAACCGAGCCTTAATTAACCGAG
>NZ_VOZA01000106.1:0-3006 GCF_013420015.1 Acinetobacter sp. YH12039
AGGCATACCTCGATCGTGCAATGCTTGCTCCAATGCATCGAGCACCATATCTGTATTCATCCGTGTAGATACTTTCCATCCAACAATTGCTCGTGAGAACACGTCAATAACAAATGCGGTATATACCCAGCCTGAATGAGTTTGAATATACGGGTGAGTAGACCAAGGGAATTTCACCCTTAGCCCCTCGCAGAACCGGACATGAACCTCTCAGCTCATCCGGCTCCCATTATCCAACCGATGGTAAACATCCCATTTTCCAGTGCACAAAGGCATTTGGAAAATCACGCGCAAGTCGCCCTAAGGCATATCTAGCCCGTCTTTTATGACGGGCCAAGTTTTTATACTTACGCCTCATCCAGCGTATAAGATAAGCATTCATGTGTTGCCAGATCGCTGACATTGCTGAACCATGGAATCGACCATAGTATTGCTGCCAACCTTGAAGAATTGGATTGAATATTGCAGATAAATCACTTAATTCGCGATTACACATCAGATGTAGATGCCATTTCCGAATAGTCTGTCGCATTGCTTTAAGTGCATCACGACTGACTGCAGGAGAGAAATTTACATAAACTCTTTTATACTTGTCCACAGCCTTACGGGGCCTAAACGTGTACCCGAGAAAAGTAAATTGAACATCGGGATATGCTTTACGACGATTAATATCTTGGCAATAAACAATCTTTGTCTTGTCTGGATGCAATTCGAGACCACATTCACGAAATCGTGCATCGATCTTTTGTAAAACAAGTTTGGCTTGAGATAAACTCCGACAATGAATTACGCCATCATCTGCATAACGGCAGAACCGTACACTTTGAAGATGTTTCGTAATCCACATATCAAAAGCATAATGCATAAATAAATTCGCCAATAAAGGACTCACAACACCACCTTGTGGTGTGCCGCGATTCCTTTCTAAAAGATGGCCATTTATGTGTTGCATTAGTGCTTTTAACCAACGTTGCACATATAAAAGAATCCATGGAATTTCACAGTGTTTCTTGAGTGCACGCATTAGTAAATCATGGTCGATATTATCAAAGAGACCTTTGATATCAAATTCCACAACCCAGTCATAATCCCAACTTCGTCTCCTCACTATCGCAATTGCATCATGGGCAGAACGCCCCGGACGATATCCATATGAGTTTGGATGAAATAATGGATCAATTTTCGGCTCTAATAAGAGCTTAACTGCTGTTTGCGCGACTCGATCTGCAACTGTTGGAATACCTAGTATACGCACGCCACCTGACTTCTTTGGAATCGGAACAGCCTTAACTGGCGGTGGAAAATAACTGCCAGAACAAAGTCGATTCCATAGTTTGTATAGGTTGTTCTTTAAATGCTTTTCGAATTGCTCAATAGATTCATGATCAACGCCTGGAGCGCCACCATTCTCTTTGACTTTTTTAAATGCCTCCCAGATTAACGCTTTAGGAATATTAAATGGTTTGGTCATAAAGTTTTGCTCCTCCTGCTTGCACAGTTGACAAATCCGTAGACCTGGATAATGCAACCCCTTCGCTCCATTACCATTACAGTAACTTCAACACTACTACGAGTTGCTCCGCCCCTTGGTGACGCATTGCTATTATCAGCCTTGCCTTTTGAGCTTGTGCCTTTCGCTTGACATCGCCACCGAAGGTTCCCGCAGTTCAACGTAAGAGCCTGAATTAGGATCGCGCTGCCTCTACGCCGGACACCGAATGGCCCGTAAGCAGGTAACGGCCAAACTAATCGCGGGGTAACTTCCATCCCCGGTTTTGATGTCATTTGAGTACTTTCGACACTTGAACGGCAGTTCACTGTTGTTCGCCTTCCTAATTCTTACCTGACATCTCTACGATGCCTTTTCCATAACGCTCACGACCGGGACTTTTGATCCAAGCCGCTTATGGTGGTTTGCTACCTGCTCCTGCAAGCCGATAGCGAGGGGCCATACCCTCATCTCTTACGCCGCTTGCTGCGGCACACTAAAGTCACCCACCCATAGTTGGTTTGGATGATCAGCACTAAAATTACGTTTCACTAAATCATCTGCCCGTTTTTGGTCATCTCGGTTACGGGTGGTTTGTTTATTCTTACCACGCCAAACACCTTGTATACCTAGCTTTTGCATCAATCGAGCAACTGTACAACGTGCAATCACATAGCCTTCACGTTTCAGTTGTTGCCAGACCTTACGCACACCGTATCGACCTGAACTTTCTTTCCAAATTCGCTTAATCTCCTCAGCATGCTGCAAGTCATGTAAATCTCGTTTCGCTCGATGTTCTGGATTTACTGTGAGATCTAAAGTCCGGTAATAGGTTGAAGCAGCGATCGGTAAAATCCTACAAATCGCCTCAACACCATATCGATCTTTATTGTTAAGGATAAAATCCACCATTATTTGTGTGGGCGGTCGAGCTCCGCCTGGGCGAAAAAAGCGGCTGCTTTACGTAGAATTTCATTGGCACGTTTTAATTCTTTAATTTCACGTTCCATTTGCTTCATTTTTTCTTGGTCAGATACCTGTTGTACTTTGGCGGGATTTTGTTGATCTAAGTATTTTTGATACCAAACACGTAGTGTTTCAGGAGTACAGCCAATTTTAGGAGCAATTGCGGAAACTGCTGCCCAATTCGATGGATAATCTTTTTCAGATTCAATTAGTAATTGAACCGCTCTTTCTCTAATTTCGGGGGTATAGTTTGGTTTTTTCATCGGAATAGTCTCTCAGAATATTGACTCTCCGACAAACCCGGTACGGTTCAAACCAAGAAAGACCCGACTGAAAAGGCGTGCTATCCATCTCCATCTAAATCACAGATTATAGATGGAGAATTCCGCACATTTAGTTAAATGTTAAAGGATAACTTGATAAGTTTGATATACGCTGAATTATCAGGAGACTTTCCCTTGGGAGATTCTAGGCAGCCAACTTATAAAAGTCTTCGGCCATTTGATTTGGTGTCTTAAAACCCAAACCCTTTTGAATTCTTCGATGATTAT
>NZ_VOZA01000107.1:0-2876 GCF_013420015.1 Acinetobacter sp. YH12039
TCATGAGAAAGCCCATATAAATGGGTAGAGTACAAGTTGCTGTAGAAGCATTTTTAATTCGTCTGATCACAGATACTTTATAAAGTATTTTAATACTTTTTTGAATCCGTCAATGCGTAAGTCCTATACAATATCTTCCGGTGTAGTGAGTGCAATACCATTAGGTGATGCAAGTAACATCAGTGCTTGGCGGAATAATTTGCCTTGTTCTTGTTTTGCCGCTGTATTGGATTTTTCTAAACCTTGCGCATAGCCTTCCATAAAGCCTTGTACTTTTTCTAATGCTTTTATGGGTGTCATCGCTGGTGACAAACCAAAACCACCATTATTCAACAAATCATCGGGGTTAAATTTGATGTCTTCGATCAATTTACCCACATCTTTTAATGCTTTTAATGGATCTTCTTTTAGGTTGCTTTTCAGACTTGCGACTCTCCCCTGAATCACATCTTTACCATTTTCTTCAATATGATCTATGACAGACTTTAAGTTATCAAAGGCATCTTCGGCATCATTAAAAAATGCTTTAAATTCTTTTACAGTACTTTTGACATCATGTGCGATTGAGCCCATTTCTTTGACAAAACTTTTGCAGTTCTTTAACGCTGCCAATGGGTCTCGACTTAAATCTTCCTTGAACAAATTTAAAGTCGCTTTAACAGCTTCAGCAGTACTTTTGATTTCTAAAGAGTTTATTAACTTCGGCAAACGATTAATCACATTTAATGCATCGGTCTGCTGCTTTACGGCTAAACCGCTCAGCATATTCATGCTCTGATGCCCTTGATTTAAAAGCGACAGAGCTTCAGTAGCAGCAAGATGATCGGCAACTGCTTGATCCTGTGCATAGGTACTAATGAGTAAACCTTTACCTGCACGCATTGCCCCCCAAGCATCCGTTCGCAGCTCAAACCCCTCTCCACGGCCATGGCTACTGTCTTGTTCTTTAGGATGGCTGAGATTACCTAAATTCAGCTGTGTCGCTGCATGACTACTCTGTAATTGGGTACTGATCTGCCCCGTCGTGTCATCAAAGCGTAGTTGGTTAAAGCCTGCTCCCGCAACTTCTTGCGAGCGGATACCACTGAGCTTTTTGGTTTCAGGAAGCTGGCCTTTGAGATCAAACATGGTCTGAGAGCGTTCAGCTTCATGTATTCGTCCTACAACAAAGGGGCGATCCACATCTCCCTCAAAAAAGTCGATGACCACAATCTCACCAATACGAGGATGGAAACGTGCCCCATAACCTTCACCCGCCCATGGGGTCAGTACATCAACCCATGCCGAGTCACTGTCATTATCATTACTCCCTGCTCCACCATCATGACTGTGGTCATCGCTGCGGGTGAACGTAAACCGAACTTTGATACGCCCCCAAGCATCGACATAAATACTTTCACCTTCTGGACCGACCACTTTGGCACGCTGTGGAAACGCAGGTGGCCGATGTAATAAAGGATCATATTCAGGAACCACAGAAATTTGCCGACGGACCACATACAGCTCGCTGGCCTGCCGTTCATCCCCTAAAGATATCCAGCGGCTCGCCGCAAGTAACTTTTCTAATTGAACCAAAATATCTTTGGGTAAATTATTTTGGTTATAAAATGCTTTGCCTAGTATGAGAAATTCACGATCTGTCGTTTGATGTTGATCGATTTCAGGATGATTTTCTAATTCAAACCAATACCCAACTTGTGCATCCCTTACGCTACTGCTGGCGGTAAAATATTTGGCTTGTAATTCCTGATATTGATTGATTTGCCGATTCAACTGATCCAATTGCTGTGTATTTGAAGTGGTCGCCTGATCTGCACCTTTAAGGTCAGTTGTCCAAGCCGAACTTACGGTCCAAGCCTGCTCTAAACTTAAGGTTTCATTGTGCTGTTGCTCACTCTGTGCATGGGCGCTTAAAAGCGGATTACTTTGGTCTTGTGCCAAATGTTGAGCTTGCCAACGCTGCGTTTGAATCGTGGTCGATTGTAAAAAGCGTTCTGCCACAAAACTGGTGATTGTGTCCAAACGTTCCGTGGCATGACTACGATGAAAGCGAATCTTTTTCCGCTCTAAAGCACTATAAGCCTGATTCGTATCAATTAAACGCAGCCGCTGTGCTTGCATTGGTGCAGCCGAAAATGCGACAAATAACTCAGCTTCATCAATTAACCAATTGATCCCTTCACTGCGCCAAAGGCGAGTCAAAAATGCATAATCACTTTCATTCGCCTGCATGGTGAATGGACGTACATCATAAGTACGTGCCAGCCCCTCTAAGTTCAAGCTTAAACTGGCAGCAAACAACGCACTTTTTTTCTGCCATTCACTAAAAATAATCTCGGTCATCTCCCCTACCGATTTATTCATAAAGACACGGCTGTTACGACGCTTATGCCAGAGTGCTGTGGCATCCTCAATCACCAGCTTATAAACCGTCAATGCACCATCACTTTGACCTTGGCTTGCACCTGTAATCACACCAGTCAGGCGACTGAGTTGTCCCAAATCTGTCACTTGATCGACAGCCACTCGGCCGCCTATAAACTGCTTTAAAGCCAAATGAGCATTGGTCGAGAGACAAATAATTTCCGCACGAAAGCCTTGATTGATACGGTGTTGACCTTCAATCCGTTGAATAAAAACTTCGGTGTTTAATGGTTCATTTGAGAAATGAATGTGTAGCGCACGTTTCTGTACGCTAAAGCCAAAGTTTTCCACCATGGCGTGAATATTTTTAAGCATTGTTATTATGTATAGGACTTACGCATTGACTGATTCAAAAAAGTATTAAAATACTTTATAAAGTATCTGTGATCAGACGAATTAAACATGCTTCTACAGCAACTTGTACATTACCCATTTATATGGGCTTTCTCATG
>NZ_VOZA01000108.1:0-2827 GCF_013420015.1 Acinetobacter sp. YH12039
TAATGGAGAAATCTAATCGGTATGTTATACCTGAGAGAAGAGTGAGGAGTTATCCAAGGGTTGTAAAAGGAAAACCTCAAAAATACCCAAGAAAAAGCCAGTCAATCTCTTAACTGACTGGCATTACCCTTACGGAGGCTTTTCTATTTAAAGAATCACGACTTAAGCATTGGCTGTAGATGCATCTTTAACATCAATTTTATCACTGTCATTTTCATGCATGATCAATGCAACCGCGATCGCAGTAATCAGTACAGGTAAACCTACCGCCATAAAGTTGAAATGCGCAGGTAAATTCATACCGAGCAAACCACCAATCAAAATTGGCCCTACAATCGCGCCCATACGACCAATTGCAGAAGACCAACCAATACCCGTCGAACGTACAGCAAGTGGGTAATACTGCGCCACATAGCTATACAACAGCATTTGTGAACCAATAGACGCAGCACCTGCCAAAAATACCAAGATGTAAAGCAAGAACTGATTTGACTGGAAGCCCATCAAGCTCATCACAATCGCGCCCATCATACCCAAAACCATCAACACAGGTTTTAAATGGAAACGGTCAGCCAAAATACCACCGCCAACAATACCCACAACTGCGCCCACGTTCATGACCATCATGAACATTAAGCTGTTATCCATAGAATAACCGGCTGCCATCATCAGTTTTGGCAACCAGCTGCTCAGCGCATACATGGTCAATAGGCACGTAAAGAACGCCACCCAAAACAATAATGTATTTACGGCACGACCACGGCGGAACAAACTCACCACGTTAGCAGCTTCAGGCACGCTTTCTTGCGGTAAAGTGAACACTGTGTTTTCAGTCACATTCACTTCAGGCGCTAAGCGCTTCACGATACTGCGGGCTTTTTCCTGTTTGTTTTCTTTCACCATAAATGCCAAAGATTCAGGTAAAAATTTCCAAATCACAGGTAAAAGGAAAAGAGGAATACCCGCAATAAAGAACATGATTTGCCAACCAAAGTCAGGGGTGAACCATGAACCTAAAAGTGCCGCCATCACACCACCGACGGCGTAACCACTAAACATCGTCGTTACCAGTGTGCTACGCATCTTCTGCGGCGCGTATTCAGACGTTAAAGCCACAAGGTTAGGCATTACACCGCCAATCCCTAAACCAGCCAAGAAACGCAAAATACCAAATTCTGTTGGATTCGACGCAAAACCACCGGCAAAGGTCAAACCACTAAATAAAACGATACAGATCATGATGACTTTTTTACGGCCAATCTTATCTGCTAAAGAACCAAAGAACATGGCACCAAACATCATGCCTGCGAGCGCAGTACTGGCAAGCATCCCCGCTTGCATTGCACTTAAGCCCCAGTCTTGCATCAGTAAAGGTAAAACCACGCCATTAATCGCTAAATCGTAGCCATCAAATAAAATAATCAATAAGCACCAAGCCACTACATTGAAGTGGAACGGGGTAAATTTAGCCTTATCGACTACAGAATTTATGTCTATTTTTTCCGTTGTCATCGTTCTCATCTCCCATGAGTACTTGTCCATAACATTCATTGAATTTTTAAGTAAAATTCAACAGCCACGGAATATACGGAACAGTGTTTTCTAGGGATATTAGACGTATGTTTAATAAATCGAATCACTTATAAGTACATGTTAATTGTGTTATTTTTCATGTTTTAGCTTAATTATTGAACATTATCAATATATGATTATTTAGCTGATATTTTTAAATCATAATGTCATTATTTTCAGGTCAAATTCTTCTATTCTTTCATTAAATTTCAGAACGACACACCATCATTTATTTCTATCTTTAGTTTAGAAAAATTTTAAATGTCTAAAAAACGAACGTAACCATATATATAGAAAAGCTCGTTTGAACACTCTTGATTGTTTTAAATGCATTGATAGCACTGAGACTAAGCAATCACCAGCTTACAGCGAAATCCTCGAGACGCATAATATGACTGTGCGCCATTATGGTAGCTAAATACATGATCATAACGTCGGTCACAAAACAGTGCCCCGCCCTTTTGCCGAATATCCGCTGGCGTTACGATCCAACTCGAAGTCTTTAAATCGAAATGAAAAACTAGCTGTATCGCTCGATAGTCTTCTTCTGTCAGTAGCTCAGCACCGATGTCTCGAACCATGTCTATTACGTTATTTTTGGGAGGATGATCCTTCCGATTCTCCAAGGCTTCACGGTCATAGCACAAGCTTCGTCTAGGCTTTGGCGACTCTAAGCTGCAATCATAAAATATCAGGTCATGAGATTGCTGATTCAGCATCACAATATCTGGCTCACCGCCTGTTTTTTCCATTTCGATTAAAATTTTTAGTTTTAAGGGCTGTGCAATCAATTGTTTTTTAACATCATCCCAAAGTAATTCTGGATGCCGCTGCATATTTGCCTCAAAGCGTTGCTGCAATATCTCTAAAATAGAGACTTCATCGAGATCTTGGAGCATATGTACATCCTATTGTTTTTATACATTGAGACTGTACTTCACTATAAAGAATATAGGCTTGCCTTGATGTAAATTTTTAGTGCTGTTTAGCCTTATTCTTTTAAATATCTATCATCTCCCTGTTTTGTTCTTTTACTTTTCTTCTTATTTTTTCTACGGTTACTACTTTCATCCCATCTCCTTTACGTGTTTTCCATTTTTTTTACACATAAAAAAACACCCCCTGACGTATCAGGGGGTGTTTCGAATAATGAGCTGGCGATGACTTACTCTCACATGGGTAACCCCACACTACCATCAGCGCTAAGAGGTTTCACTTCTGAGTTCGGGAAGGGATCAGGTGGTTCACTCTTGCT
>NZ_VOZA01000109.1:0-1187 GCF_013420015.1 Acinetobacter sp. YH12039
TTACTTCCTGAGCTGAGAGCAGCCACAGAAACCAGGCCCCTGCAACTGTTTATTAAAAACATAGCACTCTGCAAACACGAAAGTGGACGTATAGGGTGTGATGCCTGCCCGGTGCTGGAAGGTTAATTGATGGGGTTAGCGTAAGCGAAGCTCTTGATCGAAGCCCCAGTAAACGGCGGCCGTAACTATAACGGTCCTAAGGTAGCGAAATTCCTTGTCGGGTAAGTTCCGACCTGCACGAATGGCATAATGATGGGGGCGCTGTCTCCAGCAGAGGCTCAGTGAAATCGAAATCGCCGTGAAGATGCGGTGTACCCGCGGCTAGACGGAAAGACCCCGTGAACCTTTACTGCAGCTTGACATTGAACTTTGATCTTACTTGTGTAGGATAGGTGGGAGGCTTTGAAACCGAGACGCTAGTTTCGGTGGAGCCAATCTTGAAATACCACCCTGGTAATATTGAGGTTCTAACTCTGCTCCATTATCTGGAGCGAGGACCATGTCTGGTGGGTAGTTTGACTGGGGCGGTCTCCTCCTAAAGAGTAACGGAGGAGTACGAAGGTGCGCTCAGCGTGGTCGGAAATCACGCGTAGAGTATAAAGGCAAAAGCGCGCTTAACTGCGAGACCCACAAGTCGAGCAGGTACGAAAGTAGGTCTTAGTGATCCGGTGGTTCTGTATGGAAGGGCCATCGCTCAACGGATAAAAGGTACTCTGGGGATAACAGGCTGATACCGCCCAAGAGTTCATATCGACGGCGGTGTTTGGCACCTCGATGTCGGCTCATCTCATCCTGGGGCTGAAGCAGGTCCCAAGGGTATGGCTGTTCGCCATTTAAAGAGGTACGCGAGCTGGGTTTAGAACGTCGTGAGACAGTTCGGTCCCTATCTACCGTGGGCGCTGGAAATTTGAGAGGATCTGCTCCTAGTACGAGAGGACCAGAGTGGACGAACCTCTGGTGTACCGGTTGTGACGCCAGTCGCATCGCCGGGTAGCTATGTTCGGAAGGGATAACCGCTGAAAGCATCTAAGCGGGAAGCCTACCTCAAGATAAGATTTCCCTTGGACTTTATGTCCACTAAAGAGCCGTTGAAGACTACGACGTTGATAGGTTGGATGTGGAAGTGCGGTGACGCATGAAGCTGACCAATACTAATTGCTCGTGAGGCTTGACTATACAACACCCAA
>NZ_VOZA01000110.1:0-2404 GCF_013420015.1 Acinetobacter sp. YH12039
TTCAAATGGCTATTCTACGTTTGATTGGTTTTGGAAAAAAAGAAGAATTTAAGAAAGTGCTAGCAATTTTAAGAAAGAAAAAGCCTGATAGGACAAGGATCCTATGAAATTTGTCGTGTACAGAGAAAAATGCCCACAACATGTTACATGTGTGGGCTGAGGTCTTTTACTGCGTCATATTAACTTTGACGTTTTAATAAAAACTGCGTGATCTTGTGTAATTCTGCCGCATCTTCTGCAAAATAATCCAAAGCTTGAAGCGCTTGTGCATGTAATTCTTCTGCATAAGCTTGGGCTTGATCAAGACCCATTAGCGCAGGATATGTGGATTTATCCACTTGTTGATCTTTACCCGCTGTTTTACCCAATGCTTCAGTGTCAGCAATAATATCTAAAATATCATCTTGCACCTGAAAGGCTAAACCAATCGCTAGGCCAAACTCACGGAGTTTAGGAATGGCTTGATCTGTG
Source organism: Acinetobacter sp. YH12039 (assembly GCF_013420015.1). Classification (NCBI taxonomy): domain Bacteria; kingdom Pseudomonadati; phylum Pseudomonadota; class Gammaproteobacteria; order Moraxellales; family Moraxellaceae; genus Acinetobacter; species Acinetobacter sp. YH12039. The sequence continues at coordinate 472 of NZ_VOZA01000110.1, forward strand.
CCATTAAATATTGTCACTGCCGCCATCATGATTGCGGCAGAAATTAAAGCACCAGTTTTATTTCGATGAATATTTTCTAGTTCATCCTGACTGACATGCTTGCCTTCCGCTTGTAAGTCTAGAACTTGTCCATTGACCATTTTTGAAGTTGCAGTCGCTAAAATTTGCATTTGCTTCAAGATGATCGGCGCTTCAACGGCTGGGCCTTGATCAAAGAGACGGCTGCCTAAAACTTCAAAAGCCATCGATTGTAAAATATCGCCAGCAAGTAAAGCCGTATCTTCACCAAAAGCCACATGACAGGTTGGTTGACCACGACGGAGTAAATCGTTGTCCATACACGGCAAATCATCGTGTGCCAATGAATAACAATGAATAAATTCAATCGCCACCGCAGCACGGCGTACTGCTGCAAAATTAGTATTGGGTTTTAATGCTGCTGTTGCATAACAAAGTGCCGGTCGAACACGTTTTCCACCCAACATCACAGCATGATACACCGCCCCTTTTAAGGGTTCTGGAATTGAAAATGCATCAAGCGCTGTCAGTAAATCCTGCTGAATACGCTGCTGCGCTTCTGTCAGGGCATGTGTGGAAACGTCTGTTAAAGAAGACACATTCACCTCAAATACTTTAAATATTTAACTGCTTCGTTCATTAGCAAATCGACTGCCAATGTTTTCTGTCAATTTTGACCTGTTGCATCATACTGCTTTCTCAAATCTTTCTCTATGTTACGGCCTAAATCTATGTGTTTTTCCCACAGTCTGATGGTTTTTTAAATGTCGTTTCCTCAAATAGCGCCACATTTTGTCCATCATTAAAACAGGTACAATTTTTCGAGCCTTTCTTGGCTTGATACAAAGCCTGATCGGCACGTGCCAATGTTTCAAAAAATGACTCTGTACCATCCCACAAGGCCACTCCGCATGAGATACTCAGTTGTAAAGCCTTATCCGCATAATTCATCGAAGAAGCATAGATTTGCTCACAACATTGTTGAGCAATCGAACATGCAGTCGATATAGCCGTGCGTGGCAAAATCATTGCAAACTCTTCCCCACCCATGCGATATATTTGTGCATCTGCATGTTGACTAATTTGCATCCTTAAAAGCTGCGCACTTTTTCTTAAAACTTCATCGCCAAACGCATGACCGTAGATATCATTGATTTGCTTAAAATTGTCTAAGTCGAGCATCATCAAACAAATTTCATCTGCTTGTTCGACCGCGAAGCTTTTTTGCCACTGAGAAAGGTCTAAATCAAAACCTCGTCGATTTCTTATCCCTGTCAGATAATCAAAATAAACTTGTTGTTCGAGTTGTTGGTTATGTTTCAACAGCGATAATTCGACTTGCTTTAAATTTGTAATGTCCGCACAGCACAACAGCACATGTTCCAAATCGCCACTTTGTTGAAACTTTGGTTTGAACGTGAACCAATAATGCCGTTCATTTTCACTATACATAAAGGGTTCAATGCTATCGTTCTCTAAACAGCGTAAATCAAACTCAGAACTTGTGGCTTTGGTTTTTTGCTGCATCACGGACACATGATTCAATACAATCTCTTGTAAGTCTGACTGAAATCGATGTTTAAATATTTGATTGGCGCATATCAGCTCAGCTGTCGCAGAAAATAACGCAGCAGGCATTGGCAACGCTTCTAATACAGCTAATTGTTCAGTAGGTAGGTCCGATTTTATCAAATGGAGCGTAAAACTCTGTCCTTCAGGTCAGAGATATAAGCGACACGACATGAAGTGTCGTTTGATTTAACTAAGGACTATTTTCCTTGAGTTTTAATTGTTAATATAAGTACATGAAAACCCTTAAATTACGTATAAAAGACAAACATTGCAAGGTGTTAGACCAACTAGCATCAGAAGTGAACTTCGTCTGGAATTATGTCAATGATTTAGGGTTTAGGCA
>NZ_VOZA01000011.1:0-97122 GCF_013420015.1 Acinetobacter sp. YH12039
AATTCATGCACGTGTAGCAGTCCTCAACAGATTTACGGAATTAGGTCGACCACTTACCCAAGTTACGCCTTAAATTTGGCTCAATTAGGGGGCTTTGTATTTCAAATCTTTGTGCAACAAAGCCGTTTTAAACTGAAGGTGTTTATGAAAAATATAACTATTTTAATGATGGCTTTGGTTTTTATCTTAATCTCAGCTTGTGCAAGTACCACGAATTTAGGGACAGCAGGCGCAGAGCGTAAACAGTTTTTTATCGTTCCTCAAAAGTTATTAACTAAACAGGCAGATAGAACCTATCAACAATTTATTCATCAGGCGAAAGACAAGCAACTTTTGATCATAGATCCGAAATTTGATCAAATTTTAAATAAACTTAAGCAAAATGCGGAGTTTTACCGTCAAGGTTCGAGTCAATGGGATTGGCAAGTCAGTGGGAATTTAAATAAAGATTTAAATGCACATGGTTTTCCAAGTGGGAAAATTGTCATTAACACGGGTTTGTATTGGAGTTTAAAGCTGACTGAAGATGAATTGGCATTTGTGATGGCGCATGAAATGGCACATGCATTACGTGATCATCATCGTGAGAAGATTTCCTTGCTGTTTGCTAGTCAGGTGGCGATGATTTCTTCAACTGCGGGTATCGGCGCGCTTGCTACTGCGGCCAGTAGTGTGACTGGGCAAGCTGTTTTTTGCCTAAAGTTTCAAAATTTGAACTGGAAGCAGATGTCCTTGCACTTGATCTGATGTCGAAAGCGGGCTTTGACCCAAATGCAGCATTGAGTTTTTGGCAAAAATATCAGCAGGAAATGACACGCCGTCAAATGCTTGATGTAAAACCATTGATGAATCAAGACAGTATAGATAAGCGTAAGATTTATATTGAAAAATATTTACCTGAAATGCATATTCAATTTCAACAGGCGCAGGCTTTAATGTTGAATAAAAATGCGATAACTCATGGCACATTCTAGATTGATTTAAACTAAAGCAAAGTTACAAATGATTTATTTAAATCTTGTTTTATAGTTGTGCTACAGCACGATTACATCTGATGTCTATATAAAACAATTCAATGATTCTGTAGCTATTGTATAAATTATAATCAAGCATGATGAATGGAATTCATGGTAAAATGATCGGCTTTCATCTTCTTTGATCTTTTTTCAGATCATTCCATCTGCCAGCCGAGAATTGCTAGCCATGTCTACTGCTTATACTATGCAGACTGCGCCAAAAGCGTTGTTTGATTACGACAAATATTGGGCGTCTTGTTTTGACCCTGCGCCATTTTTGCCGATGTCACGCGAAGAAATGGATCAACTCGGTTGGGACAGCTGCGACTTTATTTTGGTTTGTGGTGATGCGTATATCGATCATCCGTCATTCTGTTCAGGCATTATCGGCCGTACCCTTGAAGCACAAGGTTTCCGTGTCGGGATTATTGCTCAGCCAGACTGGACCAATGTAGAAGCCTTCCGTGTATTGGGTAAACCAAATATTGCTTGGGGCGTGACTGCCGGCAACATGGATTCGATGATCAACCGTTATACGGCAGACCGTAAAATCCGTTCGGATGATGCATATTCTCCGGATAATCAACCGAATAAACGTCCAGACCGTGCAGCAACGGTATATTGCCAACGTGTGCGTGAAGCTTATCCAGATGTGCCTGTATTATTGGGCGGTATTGAAGCCTCACTGCGCCGTATTGCACATTATGATTATTGGTCAGACAAAGTCCGCCGTTCAGTATTGATGGACTCGAAAGCCGATCTATTGATGTATGGTAATGGTGAACGTTCAATCACGGAAATCATGCATCGTTTGGCCCGCGGTGAAAAAATCCAAGAGATTACGGATGTCCGCGGTACGGCATTTATTGTGAATAAAAATAACCGGGCTTCAAAAGCGAAGTTTGTTGAAATTGCATCGAATGATGTCGATGCGATTGGCCGTGTCGATCCGATCATTAACCCTTATGTGATGACCGAAGACCTTGAAGGCTGTGAAATCGAAAAAGGCAAAGACAGCGTTACGCAATATCAAGGCTTCCAAAAAGAAGCGGTAGCAAATCCGATTGTTCGTGAAGGTGATAACTTAGACGCCGACACGCAAATCGTGCAGCTGCAGCCTGCATCAAAAGCCATTAAGCATAAATTGCCGCCGCGTGAATTGGCGGTGATTCGTTTGCCTGCCTATGAAGATGTGGCGAATGATCCTGTGCTGTATGCACATGCCAACCGTATTTTGCATTTGGAAACCAATCCGGGCAATGCGCGCGCGATGGTGCAAAAGCATGGTGAACGTGATGTTTGGCTGAATGCGCCGCCGATTCCCTTGACTACAGAAGAAATGGATTATGTGTTTGACTTGCCGTATGCACGTCTGCCACATCCTGCGTATGGTGAAGCGCGTTTTCCTGCCTTTGACATGATTAAGTTCTCTGTGAACATTATGCGTGGCTGTTTTGGCGGCTGTACCTTCTGCTCAATTACAGAGCATGAAGGGCGTATCATTCAAAACCGTTCTGAAGAATCGATTTTGCGTGAAGTTGAAAAAATTCGTGATACCGCACCGGGTTTTACTGGGATCATTTCTGACTTAGGCGGTCCAACGGCCAATATGTACCGTTTGGCATGTAAAGATCCTGAGATTGAAAAGAACTGCCGTAAGCCGTCGTGTGTATTCCCGGGTGTATGTCAAAACTTACATACCGATCATGCGCCTTTAACCCAGTTATACCGTAAAGCGCGTTCATTGCCGGGGATTAAAAAGATTCTGATCGGTTCCGGTTTACGCTATGACCTTGCGGTGTTAAACCCAGAATATGTCAAAGAATTGGTGACACATCACGTTGGCGGTTACCTGAAGATTGCGCCAGAACATACCGAAAAAGGTCCATTATCGAAGATGATGAAACCGGGGATCGGGACCTATGACCGTTTCAAACAAATGTTTGATCGTTTCAGTAAGGAAGCAGGGAAAGAGCAGTATCTCATTCCTTACTTTATTGCAGCGCATCCGGGTACGACTGACTATGACATGATGAACTTGGCAATTTGGCTGAAGAAGAATGGTTTCCGTGCCGATCAGGTGCAAACCTTTTATCCATCACCAATGGCGACTGCAACGACCATGTATTACACCGGTAAAAACCCGCTGGCTAAAGTGGCGCGTTATACTGAAAATGTCGATATCGTGAAAGGTGAAAAACGCCGCCGTTTGCATAAAGCCTTCTTACGTTATCATGATCCAAACAACTGGCCATTGCTGCGTGAAGCGCTCAAAGAAATGGGGCGTCAGGATCTGATTGGTAACTCAAAACAGCATTTGATTCCGACGTATCAGCCTGCGGGTAGTGCTGAGGGCCAATACCAATCTGCACGTAAAAAGAACTCAAGCATTGCGGGTGATTCACAAAAACGTACAGGCGAACAAGGTAATCGGACTAAGGCTGCTCAATCGCGTCCTTCAAATACCAAGAAGCGTCCTGAGCGCGGTCAAATCTTGACGCAGCATACTGGTCTGCCGCCGCGTGAAACGGGTGATGCGAAAAAACCTTTTGGCGGTCCGAAACCCAAAGGAAAATCGAAGCCTAAATCACGCGCTTAAAATGATTAAATAAAAAAAGACACTTCGGTGTCTTTTTTTATGGGTGTTATGCTCGGCAGCATAAGACAGTTTGCATTTTTATATGCTGTTACAAGCTCAATGCCATATGTGTGTCGGTTATCTCAATGAAATACGAGCAAAATTTGACAGCTTATCGGAATTGTCTGACAGTGAGAGGAAATGCACTTGCTGTCGTTTTAGCGAATGATCTAAAGTATCTGTATATAGCAATGGATGCTATTACTCTGAACGAAGTGGCATGTGATGTTTGACGCTTTAAGTTTGCAACTTTTTGTCAGTTTAAATACGTATTGTGTGAAAGTTAGAGTTATTTTTTTTAATAGGAAATTAAAAAAATAATACTGGTTGTATACTTCGTCTTCAAAAGAAGTATGTCAAAAACCAAAAATATAAGAAATATAAAGGATTATGAGATGACTATATACATAGTAATAGGGAGTATTTTACTCTTCTGTGTGCTCATAATGGCTTGGAAAAGTTTAGAAGGTGATTCTAAGCAACAAGATAGCGCATTGAAACAACGTGCTATTTTCAACATTAATGAGCAATTAACCTACACGCGTTTAAAAGAAATTTTGCCTAAGCATACGATCCTTGCGCACGTGTCTTTTGATGCACTGTTGACCACGAAATACTATCGTACGCGGAATAAGTATCGAAATATGGTGGCGGACTTTGTCGTCCTAGATGAACAGCATCAGATCTTGGCGATCGTCGCTTTAGATGATCCAATGGTGCTAAAACGGATGCAGCAGTCGCAATATCAAGATGCTTTGCTCGCTTTGGCAGGCTATCGGGTCATTCGTTATGATGATGTGCCTGAGTACGTTCAATTACGCGAAGATTTCTTGAATGAGCAGCGTGTACAAGCGCCATTTGTGCCGGTTAATGATCTGAAAAAATATCATTTATATTCAGATTTGGAACGTAAAAAGATCAAAATTATTGGATCTTAGGGATTCAAAGAGCAAAATCTTTTACAAAAAAAAGCATGTCTTTAGACATGCTTTTTTTTGTAATTCAGGCTTAATGGTTATTCAGGCTTAATGGCTACGACCGTTAATTCTACCCGTACACGCGGGTCGTATAATTTGGCTTCAACACAAGTTCTGGGTAATGCTTCAATGTCTGACACCCACGCATCCCATACCTCATTGAATGCGGCATAATCCTGTTCAATATCTTTAAGATAAATGGTCACTGACATAATGTGGCTTTTATCTGTACCGGCATCTGCAAGAAATTGATCAATGATCTCAAATGTTTGCTGTGTTTGTCCTTTGATGTCTAAATCAAGGTCTGTTGCCAATTGACCTGCCAAATGAACCAATTGACCAGAAATAGCGATTTCGGAAAAGCGTTTTGAAACATGCAGGCGTTGGATGGTCATGCGGAATATCCTGAAAGCAAAAAGGTCACTTAATCTTGAGTTTTAGGCATCGTAGCTGCAACTAAGGCCGTCAATAAACAGCCGACAGCAAGGTAGATTGCCACATAATGCCATGAACCATCACCCCAAATCACCAAAGCTGCTGCAATCATTGGGGTAAAGCCACCACCGATAATACTAGCCACTTGATAACCGACACCTGCGCCACTGTAGCGATAGGCGGTACCAAACAGGGAGGTAAAAATCGGTTGGTGTACACTCACCACCATATCATGGGCAATATTGGCAAGGAAAATTGCACCGACAATAATCAGCCAAGTATTTTGTGCATCAAGGGCCATAAAGAAAGGAAAGGCCGAAAGCGCACCAATTAAGCCACCCAATACACACATCTTACGATGATCAAATCGATCTGCTAGCCACGCAAAGAGGGGAATGCTGAAGCAGCTAATGGCACCAACCATTAAGGTGATATTGAGGAAGAACTGTTTGTCCATGCCCAATTGAGCGGTGGAATAATTCAGTGCAAAGTTCGTCACCAAATACATGGTGAGTAACTCGGTCAAGCGCAGCGCAATAATGTAGAAAAAGGCTTTGGGGTGTTGGCTAATCGCTTGCAGAATCGGTAATTTTTGCGGCGTTTGCTGAGCTTTGACCACATGGTCGACAAATTCTTGTGATTCGTCTTGATCACGTCGAATCCACATTGCGATAGCCAGCAAGACAATACTGGCAATAAAGGGAATTCGCCACGCCCAATCAGCAAAAGCATCTTCACCCAAAGTGGCAATAATCAAAGACACAGCGCCTGTTGCCAGAACGAGTCCGACGCCATAGCCAATTTGTACACCACTACTGTAAAAGGCTTTTTTGCCTTTCGGGGCATTTTCTACAGCCATCAGGGCAGCGCCGCCCCATTCACCACCGACAGCAAAACCCTGTATTGCCCGAAGTGTTACGAGTAGGATCGGGGCCCACCAACCGATGGCCGCAAAATTGGGTAATAAACCGATACCGACCGTCGAAATCCCCATCAGGATGACGGTGAGCACCAACATTTTTTTCCGACCCAGCTTGTCACCAAAATGTCCAAACACAATGCCGCCTAAGGGGCGGAACAGGAAGCCGACGCCAAAGGTCGCCAAGGCTGCCAAGGTTCCCATATTGTTGCCAATAATGGGGAAAAACTGATCTTTGAAAATGAGTGCGGCAACAATGCCATAAAGTAAAAAATCGTACCAATCGACTACGGCACCAATGAAGCTACTTAATGCGGCTTTACGCGCACGTTGTTCTTGATTTTGTGAAATATTTTGAGGATTTGGAGCAGATTTTGCAGAAGGCATACAGCGGGGTATTCCATGATTGACAACAGAGTTGCCCTGTAATATTCGGATTTGATCGTCACGCCAATCACAGGACAGCATGCTGAAAGTAAAGGTGATTTTCAGCATCTCAGCGCATACACGGATAATGTAGTGCGCTGATAGAGTACTCTAATTTTAGGCTTTGTGAATAGCAAATTGCTTTAATTTTGTTCTTCTGCCTAAATCTTAAGCAAATACGATCTTCTTGAAGTTTTTAGAGCAGCGAAAGTTGTGCTTCTTGGTTTTGCGCACTTAATTGATAGACCCCTATGCCAATCAGGCGAAATTGATCTTCCTCAGAAATATGCATTTCATGCAGTAATTGCTGTAACACCTGCGCAAGGTCTTCACGATTATTCAGCGATGTTTTAAAACTCTTACTGTGCTGTAGCACTTGGAAATTTTTGAGTTTTAATTTGGCCGATACACCGCGCGCGCTTAACTGCTTTTTTTCTAAACTAGACCAGACTTGGTCAATCAGTTTGGGCCAATAGGGCTGACATTGGCTCAATGTGAGATCATCATCAAAAGTGGTTTCTTTGGAAATCTGTTGACGTTCACGGCTAGATTGGACCGGTCGTTCATCAATGCCTTGTGCATACAGATAGAGTTGTCGTCCATATTTACCGAAATGATGAATCAGAACGGCTTCTTCAATTTGTTGTAAATCACCTAATGTATTGAGTTGCATGGCTTTTAATTTTTCTTGAGTCACTTTTCCCACACCAGGAATTTTTTTCAGTGCCAAGTCATGGATGAAATGCAGAACTTGTGATGGTTTGATAATATAAATGCCATTGGGTTTGTTCCAATCAGAAGCGACTTTAGCCAAAAATTTATTGGGCGCGACACCTGCAGAGGCAGTTAAACCAGTGCTTTGTAAAATCTCTGCCTGAATTCGTATAGCGACTTCGGTGGCGCTCGGAATGTGTTGTAAATTTACTGTGACGTCCAAATAAGCTTCGTCTAAGGATAGTGGCTCAATCAGCGACGTATAGCGTTGAAAAATGGTATGAATTTGCGCCGAAACGGCACGATATTTTTCAAAATTCGGTTCAATCACCACGACCTGTGGGCAGAGTTTACGGGCCTGTGCCATCGACATCGCAGAACGTAAACCAAATTCACGTGCAGGATAGGACGCGGCACAGATGACCGCACGAGGGTGATGTGAAGACACAACAACAGGAAGCTGTTTGAGTTCGGGGCGTTCCCGCAGCTCTACTGATGCAAAGAATGCATCCATGTCGATATGTATGATTTTCCTCATGCCTAGATAAATCAGTGCCTAAAAATTGAATTTCAGTATCGCACAGTCAATCCAGCGCTTTCCTCAATTTTTTAACTCGAACGACACAGGTTGACTGAGTAAAACCACCTTGGTGTTTTGAGCTGCTGCCGACTGTATCAATAGATTTAGGCTTTGAGGAGTGTCATCGGCAAAGCGAGGTAAAAATTCGAGCTCTGGATTCAGTGGTTTGAAAAAATTATCCCAGTGAATTGGAATCACGGTGCTGGGTTGAAGAGTCGCTAAGGTTTCTTTGAAATATTGCTGTTGAAATGCTGCCGTTTGCTTGGAAAGCTGAGCGATGCCTAAAAATAAAGTATCGACTTTTAGTTTTTGCAACTGTTTGGGCACAGCACCTGTACTGGCTTTGACTAAACTGTAATGCGGCCCATGTTGGATGAGATAGTCATATGATCCACCTTCTTTAAACTGACTAAAATGTGCAGGGAGTTGCAGTGGCTGCGAAATTTCTTCCCCCAAATCATCATTAACGGCCGTTGGCGGAGTATGTTGCGAGGGGATGGCAGTAATGGTGAATTTACCGATTTGTATCGGTTGCCAAGCTTGAACTTCGTGTAATTGTGATTCAGCGATTGGCATTGCCTGTGCGATATTTAAGGTGCTTTTAGAGCCGACAATCATGGCCTTGGGGAGCTGGTGGGCCAACATTGGAATATCAAGCGCATGATCATAATGTGAATGAGTCACGAAAATAGCACGAGTGCGTTTTAAGTCGTATTGGTCGATATAGCTGTGTAATAAAGGCTGATCACTTTGGATTTGAGTGAATATGGTTCGACTGAGCGATGGCCGACTAAAGAAGCCATCGATTAGGATTTGCTCTTGGCCATCGTCAAAAAGTAAGGTCGAAACACCAAAGAATTTTACGTGATAGGGTGCCGCTGAGTGAGTATCTGTAGTGCTTTGTGTGGGAAGTTGATAATGCCACGTTTTAAACGCTGCCAAGGTCCCTGAAGGTTGGATCAAATATGCCAATATCCCGATGGCGAGGATCATAAAAACTGAAAATATAATAAGAAAAATTTTTAAAATACGCATCCTGCGACTCAGTTTTCACGGATTATTTTGTTCGATGTTGTCCTGAGTCGGTGAATAAATCAACGAGGTTTGATCGGGGAAACGCCATTTTTGTCTAAAAAATCAGTCCAAGCCTTAGCATCACCTGAAAATACATTTAAATCGACGGTGGTCGAGATGCCTTGAATTTTTCCTTGATTAGTATGTTGCCAAATCAGCCATTTCGGATTGTTTTTTAGATCGGGTGGGCCTTTATATTCGCGGACCCACAGCGGCGTCTGTTTAAACTCGCCAGCTAAGACAATATTATAAAAAGACTTCGAGGTATAAAAAATCGGTTGTTTGCCATAATGGCGGTGCAAGCGATCATGCATATAGCTGATTTCTTTGAGTAACTGCTCTTTGCTGTAGGTGTTAATGCAGTTGGTGTCATATTCCAAATCAATCACGGGAGGAAGGGCATCGGCTTTTTTCGGCACGGAAGCAATAAAATTTTCAGCCTGAATCTTGCCATCACGGCACAGACGGTAAAAATGATAGGCCCCAACTAAAAAGCCGTTTTCCCGTGCTTGTAACCAGTTGTCTTGAAATTTTCGATCTTTAAAATCACCACCTTCTGTGGCTTTGAGATAAACGAATTGGTATTTTTTAGGTGAAATTTTTGACCATTGAATATCTTTTTGATGATGAGAAACATCAAAACCTTTGACGGGATATTCTTCTGCAGATGCAGGGCGATGCGGCATCACGGCTAAATAACCTAATCCAGCCACCACTATGACGCCGCTGATAGCGCTGAGTGCAATAATCGGGCTGTATTTTTTGAGTGAGCTTTTAGAGGTACGTGATTTGGCTTTTTTAGGCATGAAAATGTATCCAAGTATCCCTTTTATCATAACCCTTTAAAGGTTGAGCTGTCATAGATTTGCCCGATGACACAGGTTTAGACATCCACATGTTTAGGAATCTGCCAAAAAATCGCTGCGGTAATCAGGTTAATGCAGCCGAGTAAAATCAAGGTGCTATGGAATGCTGTTTCGATTTGTGCAGGACCATAATAGGCCGTAAACACGTTGACTAAAGTCCCTGCCAAAGCCACACCGATACTCATCGAAACCATCATAATCATAGACAAGAAACTGTTGCCACTGCTGGCATCTTGTTGGGGTAAATCTTTGAGGGTTAAGGTATTCATCGAAACGAATTGCAGCGAGTTTAAAATACCAAAAATAAAAAAGTGTAAGGCACGTAACCAAGTGGGGGTTTCAGCCGTAGAGAGTGCAAAACTGCAAATACAGGCACCGACCAAGAAAGTATTTACCAATAACACTTTACGATAGCCAAAGCGTTGAATGATTTGACGAATAATCGGTTTTGATGCCAATGAACCGAGTACCGTCGGTATCATCAATAAACCTGTGATAAAAGGCTCAAAGCCAAAAGCCACTTGTAGCATTAAGGGAATCAAAAATGGCATGGCATTGCCGCCAAGGCGGGCAAAGAAGTTGCCGATAATACCGATGGCATAGATCCGATTTTGAAATAATTTACTGCGAAACAGCGCATTGGCGTGGGTATGTGCATGAAAGGCATAGATCAAACTGGCGATGATGCCTGCTGCGACTAAAAGCAGGCTCCACCATAGCGGCAGATGCGGGCTGGCAAAGTTTTCAATGCCTAACGATAACCCCACCATGGCGACGACCAATAAGACAAAACCCATAAAGTCGAAGCGTTGTACGCTCGGTTCGGTCACATTGGGCATGGCTTTAAAGGTAATAAGTACTCCTAACAGTCCCATTGGAATGTTTATTAAAAAGATCCAATGCCATGTTGCGACTTCCACCAGCCAACCGCCAAGGGTAGGACCAATTAAGGGGCCCATTAAACCAGCAAGGCTCATCAGACTCATAGCCGATAAAAACTGTGTCCGAGGAATCACTTTGAGCATCGCCAAACGCCCAACAGGCAGCAGTAATGCGCCACCTATACCTTGAATTACCCGATAAACCAGCAGCTCATTCAGGCTATTGGCCATGCCGCAGCCTAGCGATGCTAACGTAAAAATAATAATGGCTGTGAAATACGTATTTCGTACACCAAAACGATCGGCCAACCAACCACTTAAAGGAATACACGCCGCAACGGACAAGACATAGGCCACGACCACACTATGCATTTGTAGCGGGTCTTCGCCCAAACTTCTTGCCATCGCTGGGATTGCTGTATTGACGATGGTCGTATCCAGCCCTTGCATAAAAAAGCCAATAGAGACCAATAGCACAAGAAGTCTAAATTCGGGTTGTAAAGCCTGATGCGTTGGCGTGCTATTCATAAGTCAATAAAGCTGAGATTTTTAAACAGTTTAAATGAATATTGCCATTCGGATGTAGTAAAAGCTTTGCATAATTGAGCCAAAAAATTGCAAGAAAAATGCAATGAAAGTTTCATCTCTATGCAACCTAATGTTTATAAATTGGTCATATTTTAATAAAAGACGAATGAAAACATGAAACTACAAATTTCGGCGCTGATGTGTGCCATGTTGTCTGTGGGGCTAGTGGCGTGTAATGACAGCAATGATGATGCGCAAGTGCAAACACCTCCTCCAGTGGTCGAAGAAGTCACGCCAAACACTATCGCGTTGGAACAGATTGGGCGTTATGAATCGGGTATTTTTGGCGCGAGTGCAGCAGAAATTCCTGCTTATGATGCTCAAAGTCAGCGCGTATTTGTGGTCAATGCCAAAGCTGGTGTGGTTGATGTACTGGATTTAAAACAACCAGCACAGCCTACATATTTACAATCTTTAGATGCTAAAAAATATTTGGCCGATTCTGAAGTGAATAGCGTTGCTGTACACAATGGCATCGTGGCACTCGCGGTGCAAGCGGCCGATAAAACGCAGCCGGGCATCGTGGCCTTTTTTAAAGCACAAGATTTAAGTTTTATCAGTCAGGTCGAAGTTGGGGCTTTGCCAGACATGCTGACCTTTAGCCCAGATGGCAAAAAAGTATTGGTCGCTAATGAAGGCGAACCAAATGAAGGTTATGCAGTCGACCCTGAAGGTTCAGTCAGTATTATTGATCTAACTCAGATTGAAAAGCCAACGGCGAAATTGGTGGATTTCCGTGCGTGGAATACACGAAAACAAGAGCTAATTGATGCGGGCGTTCGCATTTTTGGACCCGACACCGCACAATATGCCGATGTGAAGACGCAAGGTGTACAAACCACGAGTGTGGCTCAAGACCTAGAACCTGAGTACATTGCGGTGAGCCAAGATGGTCAAACGGCATGGGTGAGCTTACAAGAGAACAATGCGATTGCCGTGCTCGATCTAGTGAAAGCAGAATTTATCGATATTTTTCCGATGGGTTATAAAGATCACAGCTTGCCTGAAAATGCACTTGATGGCAGTGATCGTGATTGTGTGATTGGTGCGACAGACAGCTTAGGTCGTCAGGTCGAGAGCTGTGCCAAAGATGCTGGGATGATCAATATTCAGGCATGGCCTGGGCTGTATGGTATGTATATGCCTGATGCCATTGCACATTATCAAGCGGATGGAAAAAGTTATTTGGTCACCGCCAATGAAGGCGATGCCCGAGAATGGCTAAAAGACGAAACACAGTATTTTACGGGCGAAGATTTAAGCCAAGGCTATGCCGAAGAAATTCGAGTTAAGCATCTGTTTAAAAAAGCTGGCTTTGATGCAAAAGGGGATTATGCAGCACATTTACGTCATCTGGTGCCTGGTGTCGTTGGTGCAAAACTCGACCCGAGCGTCTTTAAAGCTTGTACCACCACAGCGCCGACAGAAATTTGTGCAGATAACCTGATCAAAGATGCACAGATTGGCCGTTTAACCATCAGTTGGACACAAGGTTTTAAACGTGATGCTGCCGGAAAACCTGTATTGGACGACGGTAAGTTGGTTTATGACAAACTTTATACCTATGGTGGGCGCTCGTTCAGTATCGTCGATCCCATCAGTCGAAAAATTGTTTGGGATTCTGGCAGTGAGTTTGAACGCAAAATTGCTGAATTGTTCCCAGCCCAATTTAATAGTAATCATGAAGCCTTTAAATTTGATGATCGTAGTGACAATAAAGGCCCTGAACCTGAAGGTATCACACTGGGTAAAATTGGTCAAAAAACCTATGCCTTTATCGGGCTAGAGCGGGCTAGCGGGATCATGGTGTATGACATCACACAGCCGCAACAGGCGAAATTTGTTCAGTATTTTAATACACGAGATATAGCGCAAACCGATATAACTAAGCAGGGCGATTTAGGGCCCGAAGGTCTGATTTTTATTGCGGCCAAAGATTCGCCCAATGCTCAACCTTTATTGGTGGTTGGAAATGAAGTGAGCGGTAGCACTGCGGTTTATCAGATTAAATTGAAATAATTAAACTTTAAAGCATTTGTTTTATTTGAGGTTTTTATTTTAGTATCGAGAAATGCACGGCGCGAAATTGTATGAACGCCAGATAAACTGTCATAATGCGCTCAAGTCCTTCATTTATTGGAGGGCTTTTTCTTTATGGCAAAGGTGTTTTGTTTTCATGACAATCGAAATTCTGATGGTCATAGGCTTCTGTCTCGCGGCCTATTCTATTGTCGGTAATGATGTGCCACAGACATTGGGAACCTTTATTTCATCCAATGCGCATCGCCCTTGGTGGCTGTTGTGGATCTATGTCAGCAGTATTTTAGCCATTGTATTGGTTTATGGTTGGTACAGTTCTGGCGTGGGGGATGCATCTTATGGTCGTTTAGAAACGATTCCATTTCCCGCAGAAGGGGTCACGTGGCTCTATATTGTGCCACCGATCTTACTGATCATTTTGACTCGCTACGGAATTCCGGTCAGCACCACATTCTTAGTGTTAACGATTTTCTCTCCGAGTAGTCTTGGGTCGATGTTAACCAAGTCGATGATGGGTTATGCGGTAGCTTTTGTTGTTGCGATTATTGTTTATCGATTTGTGATTAAAGGCATCTCGGTTTATTTCAGTAAAACACGTGATGAAACACCCTCGAATATTTGGGTGGGACTACAGTGGGTTTCGACGGCATTTTTATGGAGTCAGTGGCTGATTCAGGATTTGGCCAATATTTTTGTCTACGTCCCTCGTCAGGTGCCGCTGGAGTTCCTGATTTTTGCAATTGTGGTGTTTATCGTACTGCTTGGGATCATTTTGTACCAACGTGGCGGGGCGATTCAGGGCATTATCGACACCAAAACGGGTGTGGCTGATATCCGCTCGGCAACCATTATCGACTTTATGTATGCTTTGATTTTATTGGTGTTCAAAGAGTGGAGTAATATTCCAATGAGTACCACTTGGGTGTTCTTGGGCTTACTCGCAGGACGTGAATTTGCTATGTCCATGCATTTACATGAAGTGAATAAATATCGAACTTCACGAAATGTCAGCAAAGATGCGATGAAATTGATGCTTGGTTTGTTGATGAGTATTTTCTTAGCGACAACATTGCCATGGTTCTATCGTGTGGTGTCGGGTTAAGTCGGCACGATCTCGATTTGAATTAGGACATCGAGCAATAAAAAAAGGGGAATAATTTATTCCCCTTTTTGACATCTAAAATACAGTTAAACCACGAAATTTTTCGGGCAATCTAAATTTTTCAGTGCACTAAAGATCTGCTTCGAAGAATTACATACGATCAGTTTGGCACGATGCTGCGGCGGCAAGAAACCTTCAGCGACCGCATGGTCTAATTGTGCAATCAGTGCATCATAGAAGCCATTGACGTTATAAAGCATCATCGGCTTTTGGTGTTGATTCAACTGTCCCCAAGTGGCGATTTCTAAAATTTCTTCAAATGTGCCAAGACCACCGGGCAGGGCAACAAAGGCACTTGCACGTTCTGCCATCATGGCTTTACGCTCATGCATACTGCGCACGACATGTAATTCAGTCAAATGATTATGTGCAATTTCATAATCCAACATAAACTCAGGAATCACACCCACGGCTTCGCCGCCATGTTCGACCACAGCGTCAGCAACTTGACCCATCAGGCCAATACTGGCACCACCATAGACCAGACCAAAACCATGTTCAGCCAAGCCTTGCGCTAATGCGATGGCTTTTTCTTGATAAATTGGATTGTTACCAGAGCGGGAGCCGCAATACAGTGCGATTAAAGGTTGTGTTGTAGCAGGAGAAGGATTACCACGTTTTTCTGTCATTTTTAATCCGCTATTCATTACGTTTTAATTTTACCTTAGCATGTTATTTTTTATGACACTACATTGGCAGCTAAATATGACAATTTAATGTCATCACTGGGTTTAAATTCTTCCATACAGAGATTGTACTTTGGTAAAAAAGGGTGAATTTTTACCTTAACTTGCTATACTTAAAACTTCATTTTAAGCTAAAGAACCGTCATGGGTAGTGGTTGTTGTCACTCAGCACACATCAAAATATTAGAAAGAACGCCATTAAAAGCGTTTGCGCATGTCCAATGCATTTCATCTTCAAATCAGCATGATCCACGTGTGAATAACATTCAGGAGATACAATTATGATCTTTGAATGGATGTCCGACCCATCTGCATGGGTGGGTTTATTGACACTGGTGGTGCTTGAGATTGTTTTAGGTATCGATAACCTGGTTTTTATTGCGATTCTTGCGGAAAAATTACCGCCAGAACAGCGTAATACCGCACGGATTGTCGGCTTATTGCTTGCACTGTGTATGCGATTGGTCTTACTGGCCTCGATTGCATGGGTGGTGACTCTAACCAACCCACTGTTCCATATTTTCGACCATCCATTTTCCGGTCGAGATCTAATTTTACTGTTTGGTGGGGTGTTCTTACTGTTTAAAGGCACCATGGAACTGCGTGAACGTCTTGAAAACAAGCCGATGCTAAAGGAAGAAAATCCTGTGCATGCGACGTTTTGGATGGTGATTGTGCAGATTGTGGTGCTTGATGCCGTGTTCTCGCTCGACAGCGTGATTACCGCTGTCGGGATGGTGAAACACCTTTCTGTCATGATGATTGCGGTCATTATTGCTGTCGGCATTATGCTGTGGGCATCTAAACCACTGATGAACTTCGTGAACCGTCACCCAACGGTGGTGATTCTGTGTCTGTGTTTCTTGATGATGATCGGTTTCTCGCTCTTAGTCGAAGGCTTTGGTTTCCATATTCCAAAAGGTTACTTATACGCGGCCATTGGTTTCTCTGTCATGATTGAGTTCTTGAACCAAACCATGCGTCATAATCAAGAAAAAATGGTGACAACCACAGACTTACGTTATCGCACAGCCTCAGCTGTGATGCGTATGCTCGGTGGGAAAAATGTTGCAGACAATCAAAATGAAAATGAAGATGTGCTTGCAACACGTGCTTTTGCTGATGAAGTCTTTGATGAAGACAACGGGGTTTACCACAGTGTCATGGTACAAGGGGTACTGGGTTTATCTGAGCGTCCAGTAAAGTCCGTGATGACACCTCGTCCTGAACTGGAATGGATTGATTTAGATGAAGAACCTGAGGCGATTCGTGCTCAATTACTCAGTACCACGCATTCACGTTTAATTGTGGCACATGGTGAGCTTGACAATATTGCGGGTGCGGTACTGACTCATAAAGTCATGAATGACTATATTGAAACGGGCGTACTCGATTTCGAAAAACATCTCCGTGAGCCAGTGGTGGTGCATGAAAATGCACAAGTCTTGATGGTGATGGAACAATTGCGTCAAGCGCCGTTGCAAATGGCTTTGGTGTTGAACGAATACGGTTCAATTGAAGGGATTGCAACACCGATTGATGTCTTAGAAGCGATTGCAGGTGAGTTCCCCGATGAAGATGAACCAGAGACGGCAGCAGAAAGTCTCGATGATGGTTCATTGTTACTCGATGGCTCAACCGATATTCGCCACGTGTCTTTATTGTTGGGTCGTGACTTGGTGGATGATGCTGAACAGTATTCGACATTGTCCGGATATATCTTATTTCATTTGGGCCGTTTACCAGCCAATGGTGAAAAATTCAAAGCGGATGAACACATCTTTGAAGTGGTCACAATGGATGGTCATAAGATCGAAAAAGTGCATGTCATTCCCATGCCAACTGAAGATTAAGTTGCGTATCGGGGGGTAATCTATATAGATCACTGATGTTACGCACGTAAAAGTAATTACGCATTTTTAAAATGATTTTTAAGTCTATTCGACGGAGTCTTACATCTAGGGTTTAAATAAAGGGATTAGCCTTCGGCTGGAGGTACTTTTGTTTCGGCAAAAGTACCCAAAACCATTGTCATCCGCAAAACTCGTTCACTACCGTCAAATTATTCAAAGCATTGCAAAAACATTTTTGATTAGAAGTAGTCCTGTCTCAAACACTTGCGGATGACCTTACCGTGTATCATTCTTTTATTTGAATCGATACGGATCTACTGATGAAAATTGTGTGGAAAGATCCGTTAAAATAGCCTGCATTGTCAGGCTATTTTTTTATGGAAACAAACATGTCACAAGTCCAGTGTCCGTGTGGCAAAGGTGAATATGGTAGCTGTTGTCAGCCCTTACATACGGGGCGTGAAAATGCACAGACTGCAGAGCAGTTGATGCGTTCACGTTATAGTGCTTTTGCACTGCATAAGATTGATTATATTGTACAAACAACTGCGTTTGGACAGCAGCAAGCCTTGGATGTCAGTGCCATTGCAGCGTGGAGTCAGGCCAATCAGTGGTTAAAACTTGAGGTGGTACAGGCTCAAGAAAAACTCGATAAAAACCATGCTCAAGTTGAATTTAAAGCCCATTATCACGATGGGCAGCAAGCGCAGGTACATCATGAAATTTCACACTTTGTGAAGTTCGAGCAGCGCTGGTATTTCCTTGATCCGACCACAGAGATGCAAATCACCATGAAGCAGCCCTGTATTTGTGGTTCTGGACGAAAATTTAAACAATGTTGTGCGCAATTTTTATAACATTTGAGCAGATTTAGCTTAGAATAGCGCGCATCTCAACCCTCAGTGGAAGAAGGGCGATGTTACTTACCGTTATTTATATTATCGCAATCACGGCAGAAGCAATGACAGGTGCATTGTCTGCGGGTCGGCGGAGTATGGACTGGTTTGGGGTAACATTGATTGCCTGTGTCACGGCACTGGGGGGCGGTTCGGTTCGTGATGTGCTACTTGGGCACTATCCACTGACATGGGTTAAGCATCCCGAATACCTCATGCTGACCTGCTTTGCTGCATTTGTCACCATCCTGATTGCAAAGTGGATGCGTCATCTTCGTAATATCTTCTTAGTTCTCGATGCCCTTGGTCTCATTGGCTTTACCATTATTGGCTGTCAAATCGCTTTAGAAATGGGACATGGTTTTGTGGTTTCTGCGGTAGCAGGGGTACTAACGGGCGTCTCTGGCGGTATTTTACGAGACATCCTTTGTAACGATGTCCCGCTGGTGTTCCGTCGTGAACTTTATGCCAGTATTTCTTTTGTGTCCGTGATTTGTTATTGGCTCTGCATTGAGATTGGCTTATCGCTAGAATTGACCGTCATTGCGACGCTCATTTTCGGTTTCACCTTACGTCTGATCGCCATTTACTTTGGCTTAGAAATGCCTAAATTTATTTATAAAGATGATGATGATCAGTCGGTATCTTCAAAAGATTTGTCATAGCCGCGTTGCTATAACATCACATTAAAATGCTGAAAAGACGGATCAATGGTCGGTCTTTTGCATGGATCTATACTAAAAAACGCAAAATCATACATCCTGTTGGGAAAGCAGTGTTCATCCTTCCACCAGTTCAGAGATCTTGTTATGGACTTAGTCTCACGTATACAACGCTTACCCATCGGTAAGTTTCACTACACTTTACTTTGGGTTATTGGCCTTGGCTGGATGTTTGATGCCATGGATACGGGGCTCATTTCTTTTATCTTAGCGAAAATGGCTGAAGATTGGGCCATGACGCCAAATGATAAAAGTTGGGTGGTCTCGATTGGTTTTGTTGGGATGGCGATTGGCGCGGTGTTTTCTGGAGGACTGGCAGATCGCTTTGGCCGAAAAACAGTCTTTGCATGGACATTGGTGATTTATAGCTTAGCCACCGCTGCATGTGCGTTTGCACCTAATCTAACTTGGTTGTTGGTGTTTCGTTTTATTGTCGGCTTAGGTTTAGGGGGGCAACTCCCAGTCGCGGTGACTTTGGTCAGTGAATATATTCCGGCGCATGTGCGTGGTCGTTTTATTGTCTTACTAGAAAGTTTTTGGGGACTGGGCTGGTTGGTTGCAGCGTTGGTCTCACGCTTTATTATTCCTGATTTTGGTTGGCATGCAGCGTTCCTGATTGGCGGTATTCCTGCGTTATATGCGATCGTGATTTGGAAAATGGTGCCCGAATCGGTGCCTTATTTAATCAACCGTGGACGTTTTGATGAAGCGCATGCATTGGTGAAAAAGATTGAAGCCAAATGTGGTGTAGAAGTTGTTGAAATTTTTGAGGTCAAACCGGTTGCTGAAAAACATGACATCAGTTTTTCACAGTTGTGGTCAGGCATTTTTGCACGTCGTACTTTAATGCTGTGGCTCATTTGGTTCGGTATCGTCTTTTCTTATTACGGTATTTTTACATGGTTACCAAGCTTATTGGTCAAAGAAGGCTACACCATTGTTCAATCCTTTGAATATGTTTTGGTCATGATTTTGGCACAATTACCGGGTTATATTGCAGCTGCATGGTTGGTCGAAAAATTAGGTCGTAAAGCTACGTTGGCGGGCTTCATTGGGATGTGTGCCATTTCGGCATATTTCTTCGGTCAGTCTGGCAGTGTGACAGAGATTGTGATTTGGGGCTGTTTAATGTCCTTCTTTAATCTCGGTGCTTGGGGCGTACTTTATACCTATACACCAGAACAATATCCGGCCAATATTCGTGCCTTTGGTTCGGGCTGGGCGGGTGCCATTGGTCGGATTGGGGGCATTGCAGCACCTTTTGCCGTGACACATATGATGGATATGGATCATGGTTTTAGCTATGTCTTTATGATGTTTACAGCAGTCTTAATTGCAGTTGCCGTGGTGATTCTGGTTTTAGGTGAAGAAACTAAGGGCAAAACTTTAGAATCCATCGGTCTATAAAGACTGTTGAATTTTTAGTTGATCATGGTGAATAAAATGGATATTTTTACGCCATAAGACACAATTTGTCGCAGAGTGTTAGATCATCCCCTTGTATAGGGGACACCTGCGACATAGCATAAGAACCCAATAAAGAACGAACAATTTAGGATTACAGGTTGTTATGACAAGCCTTGCGCATCATGCGACAGAAAACCGTTCCGTAGCAGAATTTACCGAACAAGCATATCTCAACTACGCCATGTACGTGATTATGGATCGTGCATTGCCACATATCAGTGATGGTTTAAAACCCGTTCAGCGTCGTATCGTTTATGCGATGAGCGAGCTCGGGTTAAAGCCAACGGGTAAGCCAAAAAAATCTGCACGTACGGTTGGTGATGTACTGGGTAAATACCATCCTCACGGTGACTTAGCTTGTTATGAAGCCATGGTCCTCATGGCGCAGCCGTTTAGTTATCGCTATCCATTTATTGAAGGTCAGGGAAACTGGGGCTCACCAGATGATCCGAAATCCTTCGCAGCGATGCGTTATACCGAAGCAAAACTGTCTGCGTATAGTGATTTATTATTGTCTGAGTTAGGACAAGGAACCTGTGATTGGCAGGATAACTTTGATGGTTCGATGAAAGAGCCAGTGAATTTACCGGCACGTGTTCCGAATATTTTACTCAACGGCACAACGGGTATTGCTGTGGGTATGGCAACGGATATTCCACCGCATAACTTACGTGAAGTGGTGAAGGGCACCATCGCCTTAATTCGCAATCCAAACTTAACCGATGAGAAAGTCGCAGAATATATTCCTGCACCTGATTTGCCGACACGTGCGGAAATTATTACTTCTCCAGAAGAATTACTCAAAATTCAAACCACGGGTCGCGGTAGTTATCGAACTCGTGCAGTGTACAGCATTGAGAAAAATGAAATCGTGATTACGGAGCTGCCGTATCAGGTTTCAGGCTCAAAAGTGATCACGCAGATTGCAGATCAAATGCAGGCGAAGAAGTTGCCATTGGTCACGGACTTACGTGATGAGTCAGATCATAAAAACCCAACACGTTTAGTGATTGTCCTGCGCTCAAACCGTATTGATGCTGAATCGGTGATGAGTCATCTATTTGCAACCACTGACTTAGAGTCGAGCTATCGTGTCAATATGAACATGATTGGCGCTGACGGTCGTCCGCAAGTGAAATCGATCCGCCGTATTTTGTTGGAATGGATCGAAATCCGTAAAAATACCGTAACACGTCGTTTGACTTATCATCTGAATAAAATTGAAAAACGATTACATATACTTGCAGGCTTGATCATTGCCTATCTGAATATTGATGAAGTGATTCGAATTATTCGTGAAGAAGATCAGCCTAAACCGGTGTTGATGACGCATTTTAATATCGATGAAATTCAAGCCGAAGCGATTTTAGAACTTAAGTTACGTCATTTGGCAAAACTTGAAGAAATGGAAATGCGCCGTGAACAAGAAGAATTGGAAGCCAAAGCAGCCATTATTCGTGAACAATTGGCGAACCCTGAATCATTAAAAGCATTGATCATTAATGAACTGAAAGAAGATGCGAAGAAATTTGGTGATGACCGCCGTTCTCCAATTGTGAAACGTGCAGAAGCCCATGCGATTAATGAACAGGATATGCTTCCTGCAGATCCTGTAACTGTCGTTTTGTCTGAAGCGGGTTGGATTCGCTCGGCGAAAGGTCATGAAGTCGATGCTGAGAACTTAAATTTCCGTGCAGGTGACCAATATCTCAGCCATGCGCAAGGTAAATCGAATCAACGCGTTTATGTATTGGATGATGCCGGTCGAAGCTATGCTTTGGGCATCAATACCTTGCCATCTGCGCGTGGTTTAGGTGAGCCTCTGAGTTCTAAACTTGCACCTGCAAGTGGTGTCGGCTTTAAACAAGTGTTTATTGCTGAAGATGAAACAGAAGTCTTGGCGATGAGTAGTAAAGGCTATGGCTTTAAAACCCAAGCCAAAAACCTCGATACCAATGCAAAAGCGGGTAAAGCCTTCCTTAGTTTATCTGAAGGCGCGGCGGTCATGAATTTAACGGCAATTGAGAATGCAACACACCTTGCACTCCTCAGTTCTGCGGGTCGTTTGCTGTTGGTTGAACTTGATGAATTACCAGTATTGAATAAGGGTAAAGGTAATAAATTGATACAACTTGAGGCAAAAGATCAAATTGTATCCATGACAACTTTGAATTTAGATGAAATAATTCAAGTGCTTGCAGGAAATCAACAATTAAAGCTTAAAGGCGACGATCTGCAAAAATATGTGGGCAAACGTGCATCGAAAGGTGTGTTGTTACCACGTGGATATCAAAAAGCAAATAAACTGTTCATTCAAAGATAATACTAGCATCCATGGAACGAAATACGTTATATATGCTGTTATTCGTGAAATGGATGCAATATTAAGCACAAACAAGTTAAATAATGACCGCTTAATATTGAAAAAAAACAGTTGGATTATTAAGGATTACGACAGGAGAATTGGGCGTTATGGAAAAGATTTGGTTCGCTGAATACCAAAAGACAGGGATTCCAGAAACTGTAGAATTACCCGCAGAAAATACCTCATTGGTCGATATTTTTGAGCGTAATTTCCAGAAGTTTGGCTCAAGAGATGCCTTTATCTTTATGGATAAAGTCTTAACTTTTAAAGAACTTGATGAAGCTAGCCGTAAATTTGCAACTTATTTGCAAAGTTTAGGTTTGGCCAAAGGTTCACGCGTTGCAGTCATGATGCCGAACGTTCTTCAATATCCTGTTGTCGCATTGGGTGTATTCCGTGCTGGCCTGGTATTGGTCAACGTGAATCCACTGTATACCTCTCGTGAACTTGAGCATCAATTGAATGACTCTGGAACAGAAGCTCTTGTTATTATTGAAAACTTTGCATCTGTTTACCAAGCGATTATTGGTAAAACCCCAGTAAAACACGTGATCGTGGCATCTGTGGGTGACATGCTTGGTACGCTGAAAGGTACATTGGTTAACTTTGTATTACGTTCAGTACGTAAACAAATTCCAGCTTGGAACATTCCAGGTCATATTCGCTTTAATGCAGCAATGTCTAAAGTGAGTGCAAACAATTACAAACGTCCAAACTTAACTTTAAGTGATACTGCTGTACTTCAGTATACCGGTGGTACAACTGGCGTATCTAAAGGCGCAGAATTGACCCATCGTAACCTTGTGTCAAACATGTTGCAGTGTGATGGTATTTTCCAAAGTAAATTTGGTCAGAAAGATGGTCAGCCAGATGATCGTATCTTCTGTGCATTACCGCTGTATCACATCTTTGCATTTATGGTGTGTGCACTTTACGGTATGTACAAAGGTCAGGCAAACGTATTGATTCCTAACCCGCGTGACCTACCTGCGGTAATGAAAGAATTACGTAAATACCAACCTTCATTCTTCCCAGCAGTGAACACATTGTTCAATGCTTTGGTGAACAATGAAGAGTTCAAGCAACTTGACCACAGTAAGCTAAAAATGGCGATGGGTGGTGGTATGGCAGTGCTTCCTTCGACTGCAGAAGCGTGGAAGAAAGTTACAGGTACCAATATTATCGAAGGTTATGGTTTATCAGAAACTTCACCTGTTGCAACCGCAAACCCTCCAGCATCAATGGAATTCAGCGGTACGATTGGTATTCCATTGCCACTGACTGAAGTTGCTATTTTAGATGATGATGGCAATGAAGTTGCTCAAGGTGAGCAAGGTGAAATTTCGATTCGTGGTCCTCAAGTCATGAAAGGCTATTGGAACCGTCCAGATGAAACTGCCAAAGTAATGACGGCGGACGGCTTCTTCCGTACAGGTGACATTGGTGTCATGGATCCACGCGGTTATGTGAAGATTGTAGACCGTAAAAAAGACATGATTTTGGTGTCTGGCTTCAACGTTTATCCTTCTGAAATTGAAGAAGTTGTTGCAAAACATCCAAAAGTACTAGAAGTTGCTGCGATTGGTGTTCCTGATGAAAAATCAGGTGAAGTACCTAAATTATTCGTTGTGAAAAAAGATCCATCTTTAACAACTGAAGAAGTTTTGGCATTCGCAAAAGAAAACTTAACTGGCTATAAACGCCCACGTTATGTTGAATTTATGGATGAATTACCAAAATCGAACGTCGGTAAAATTCTACGTAAAGATTTGCGTAAAACAGCATAATACGATGCATAAAAAAGCGCCTTCGGGCGCTTTTTTTATCGCTTTAAATTTAGTTCATTAAAGCTTGCCTTTATTCATCGACCAGCGATCAAAGTAGCGACGTCCTACACCAAAAACACCTAAGAAAATAAACATCGCGCCGAACTGACGACTAAAGCCAGATTGGTTATAGCTGCCATAGGTTAAAATATTGTCGACTAAACAATATAGTGCAATGACAATGACCCAATGCCAAAGGGGAAGTTGCTTGATGGAAACTGCATAGAATGCAATCCACATGATGACAAAGCTGAAAACAGTCGACCAGACATTTAAGTTGGCGCAGATCACAGCAAGTAAAAATGCAGTCACTGGAATGACAATTTTTAAGACACGATCGACGCGAAGCTGATGGCGTTTTTGCTCTTCAAGAACTTCAAATAATTGATCTTGATCAGAAGTACTCATAGAGGATCCTTTCATCTGCCGATTATAAAAACACTATATTTAACAAAAATTATTCACGAAATGCCATGGTATTATAGCAGCCATAAAAATCTTCCTGAGAAAAAACACATGCACAGCATCAGTGGGATCATCTATCTCATTTTGGCCGCTTGTTTATTGCCATATGTATTTACATTTATTGCGAAGCGAGCTGCAGGTTTTAAGTCGAGTGATAATCAAAATCCACGTGAAGTTTTAGCGCGCTCTACAGGATTGGCGAGCCGCGCACATGCAGTGCAGCAAAATAGTTTTGAAAGTTTACCTTTATTTATTGCGGCTATTCTAATGGCCGAATACATGGTGATTCATCAGCAATACATCATGACCTTTGGGATTGCCTATCTCGTTTTACGCGTCATTTATGGGTTATGTTATTTAGCCAATTGGGCAACTTTACGTTCAATTATTTGGACCTTGTCGATGTTATGCCCAATTTGTCTGATGTTATTGGTCATTAAATTAAGCTAAATGTTCTGCTTGATGATTAAATTATCAGCATGATCGCTAAAATCACAAAAAAAGCGATAAAACCGTTATAATTGTGCCGGATTAAAAGATTTAACTTTGTTTAAAGAGTGATGCTATGAGCTACAGCAATATCCCAGCGGGTAAAGATGCACCAAACGACATCTATGTCATTATTGAAATTCCTGCAAATGCAGCACCAATCAAATACGAAATCGATAAAGATTCTGATGCGTTATTTGTAGACCGTTTCATGGGTACTGCAATGTTCTACCCAGCGAACTATGGTTATGTTCCAAATACATTATCTTTGGATGGTGACCCACTAGACGTACTTGTGGTAACTCCACATCCAGTAGAACCAGGTTCTGTAATTCGTTGCCGTCCTGTTGGTAAATTGAACATGGAAGATGACGGTGGTGTTGATGCAAAACTCGTTGCTGTTCCACACGACAAATTGACTCCGCTTTATAAAGATGTTCAAGAATATACAGATCTTCCTGCATTATTGATCAATCAAATTGAACATTTCTTCCAACACTACAAAGACTTAGAACCTGGTAAATGGGTTAAGTTAAGTGGTTGGGAAGGTGCTGATGTTGCGAAACAAGAAGTACTTAGCTCAATTGAAGCTTACAAAGCTGCGAACAAATAATATTGTTTTAAGCTGAGCATCGTTGTTATATGAAAACGATGCTCATAAAAAAAACCTGCACAGTGTGCAGGTTTTTTTTCGCTATCTTAGAGTAGTTGCGAAATTAAAATAATTTCACAGGGATGTCTAAGAATAAACGCCATTCGTTTGTATCACCGATATAGTTACCAGCTTGGTAGTTATCACTTGCGCGGTAGTAAGAATGACGTACACGTAAGCTTGCGTCCTTAGCAAAACCAGATTGAACAGTATATTTCACTTGGTTAAAGAATTCGCGCTCTTGACCTTCTTTTGCTGAATTGTTGACTTTAATATCCCAGCCATAAACGAATGCAGAAGTCCAGTTCAAGCCTGGCACACCATAATCAGTAAAGTTTAAGTTATATTGAACTTGTGCCGATTTTTCATGGTTCCCCACAAAGTCAGATAAGTATGAGTTAGCTACATAGATTGACTGTGCGCCATCAGCATTTTCGCCATAGTCATAACCAGTGTTGCCTGTATTTTGTTGGTAAGCTAGCATGACTGAGTGAGCGCCTTGGTTTAATGTACCTGCAAGAGACCAGATGCTATTGCTGCGGCCGTCAACATTTTTATTACCAATTGTTGAAGAATAAGTTCCAGCTTGCTCGTCCCATTCAGTATGGTAGCCATTGAAGTCTACATTTAATGAGCGTTTTTCAGCTAAAGGCAATGTGTAGTTTGCATTGATGTAGTGACGTTCAAGCGCATCTTCACTGTCTAAGCCATAGTAAGATGCATTAAGCTGATCGTTAAATTTGTACTTTGCACCCCAAACGATTGCATTATCTAGATGACGGCCATCAGTATTGATTTGATCTGAATATTGATTCTCTGTGAATTTACCAGCAACCAATTCTAGATTTTCAATTTCACGGCTTTTCGCAAGAACACCAGTGAAATATTCTGGAACCATACGTGCTGTATTAGACGCAAGTACAGGAAGATCTAGAACTTGGGTACCGTATTCAACAGTTGTATTTGATACTCGTGCTTTAACGCTAGCTCCGCCACGCGCCCAATGGTCATAGGCGTCTACATCACCATTTGCATCTTTAGCTCCGCCGTTATGAAGCGGAATCATGCCATTGCCAGCATTATCATTGCTGCCTAATTTGAATGAAGCGTCGCCAGTAACATTTACACCAAAGCCGATAATACCTTTTGTAAAACCAGATTCAAGTTTTACAATCGCAGACTGAGCAGCTGAGCTGGTATCTGTTACTCGTTTTACTGCACTAGTATCATTGTCAATGTAATTGGTTTTGTCACGGTTGATGTAACCTGTACGGAACAATACAGAGCCTTCAGCATCTTCCACAAAGCCTTTAGATTCACTTTGTTCGCTAGCAAAAGCAGTAGAAATAAGAGCAGCGTTTACTAATACTGCAAGTGTTAGTTGTTGAGCTTT
Organism: Acinetobacter sp. YH12039; assembly: GCF_013420015.1. Classification (NCBI taxonomy): domain Bacteria; kingdom Pseudomonadati; phylum Pseudomonadota; class Gammaproteobacteria; order Moraxellales; family Moraxellaceae; genus Acinetobacter; species Acinetobacter sp. YH12039. Next base: position 27,131 of record NZ_VOZA01000011.1, read on the forward strand.
AAGCATTGGGAGAGAGCCTCATGCAAATTTGGTTAATATGTAGTGCGATTGTATATTTTTTCTTAAAAAAATCACTATTTTTAATGCGCTTATTACACTAAAGTTAGAAAACATTCAGATCATCGGTCAATCTGTAATAAGCAAATGTTTCGTATGTTATTGTTGTTTAACAAATAGTTTATTTAAATTGAATATATATTAAGCTAAAGAGAAGTTTCTTCATTGCTTATCATAAAAAAATATAAAAAACGGTAAAAACTTTCATTTAACTTGCTGATTTATCATTACTCTTCGCGACAATTTGTGCTGAATTTAAATTGGTATTTTGATCAAAAAGTATAAAAACTGCTGAGGTGCATGGCATCAATGTTCAGGCTAAGTAAGCACTGTTGGCGTGTTTTTTTTGTAAATAGAGAATGACTTTTAGCGAAGTCGTCAGAAATGTTTTCCTTAAAATCTAGCTCAATAAAAGATGATAATAATCGTGATATATACATATAAATTAAAACATTAAATCATTGTTAAAGACTGGAACACGATAAAAGATATTTTATGAATCAATAGCTTATTTTTTACTATTTTATATAATCTTACCTTTGTTTTTAAATGATTTAATTGATCAAAATAAGAAAAAGGGGCTATACAGTGCGGTAAAATCGATTAAAATCGGCGCTAAATTTTACTCAACCCAATCCACGATCGATCCGATGTGGGGACTAAACATGATTCAATTTTATAAAAAAGCCATTTTAAGTATTTTAGTGACCCTAGGTACAGTCCCTGCATTTGCAGAACAAACTGAACAAGCCACAACTGCACAAGGGAATTGGTCTGGAAGTTTGGGCGTGGTAAACAAATATGTGTACCGTGCGAGTGAAGAAAATGATCAAGCGGCATTACAAGCCGGACTTGAATATGCACACAACAGTGGGCTGTTCGCGGGCTATTGGGGTTCTACACTCAACTATGACCCTACGGACGACAGTCAGTCACATGGTTTTGAACATGATTTCTATGTCGGATATGGACGTGAACTGAATGAAGATTGGAGTTATAAGTCACAAGTGATGGCCTATGTCTATCAAGGTGGCGGTTCAGTGTATAACGACGACCGATCTGAAAAGCGTCGCACAACGGGCGTCGAATTTATTCAGGACATAAGTTATAAAGATTTAACTGCAAGCATGGCTGTATTGTTGTCTGATGTTAATTATGGCAACGCAGGTGATGTATATCTGAATGCTACTTATAGCTATGCATTACCTTATGATGTTTCATTAAATTCATCGCTTGGTGTTTCTGTTTTTAATGACAGTCGTGATGATAGCCTATTAACAACCACAGAAGATGTGGTGTTCACTGAAGCACGTTTAGGCTTGAGTAAACCGATTGTAGATACTGGGTTTGAAATTGCTGCTGATTATGTATGGGGCGGTAAAGATCGTGAAGGCGAGCAATTAGACGATAACGTTGTGGTTGGATTGACCTATTCTTTCTAACATTAACGAGTTGACCGTATTCGGTCATATTCTTGAAAGTGCATAATGGTGATTGTGCACTTTTTTTATGCATTTTTGAGATCGGTGTAGAAAAAATATACTCAAAAAAGCGCATTTTTAAAATCCTGTTACATCTATCAACCCGAAGATTTAAATAATCTAAATAGATGAAAATCTGCATTCTAAAATAAATTAAAGAGAAAAAAGGCCAAATAGGATAATTAAAAAATAATAAATAAAAACAGTAATATATTGGTTTTTGATAAACCAAAATGGTGACTTTTATAAAAAAAATATGCGCTTATTTTTAAACATGGCACAGCGCTTGCTAATACCTCATTGAGTTCAACGAAATAACCAAAAAATACGTCGTCGCACGATGTGGGGGAACAAACCATGAAATTTGCACTTAAAGCTTTATCAATCGCTGTACTTGGAGCAGCATCGACGTTTACATTTGCTGAAGCACCTGCTTCAGAGCATTCTGTATCTGGAAATATCGGCGTACTATCTAGCTATAATTTACGTGGTATTACCAATGTGCCTGAAAATAAAGATGCGACAATCCAAGGTGGTTTGGATTATAGCCATGCATCAGGCTTCTATGCGGGTTGGTGGGGTTCAACATTAAACTATGGTGATGACCTACCGAATGGTTTTGAAAATGATTTTTATGCGGGCTATAACGGTTCAATTAATGATGATCTTGGTTACACAGCAGGTCTAACTTACTACTATTACTATGATATTGATACAAGTGATGCAAACGGTTTAGAAACAATGCTTGGGCTAAGCTATAAAGATTTTGGCTTAACAGCGCAAACTTTGCTTGAAGATGTTTCATGGGGTAATGCAGGTGATACTTATATCAAAGCATCATATAGCTATGCACTTCCTAAAGACTTCAGTCTAGATACCGCGCTTGGTTTATATGCATATCAAGATTCAGGTGATTTTGAAGATAATTTAGGAACAACAGAAAGCTTTGGTTTCCGTCACTTTGATATTGGTCTAAGCAAGCCTTTAGCAGATACAGGTGTTACCGCAAGCATGAATTACACAGTTGGTGGTTATGACCGTGCGGATGAAAAACAAAAGAATAAAGTCGTATTTGGTTTGAAATACGAATTCTAATGTTAAAAAGCATTAAAAATGGCGACCTAGGGTCGCCATTTTTTTAAGTATTGAGCTGGCTTCGATAGGACAGTGCTTCAGAAACGTGCTGAGCTTGAATGTGTTCACTTTGAGCTAAGTCGGCAATGGTTCTGGCAACACGTAATACGCGATGATAAGCACGCGCAGATAAATTCATTCGTTGCTGTGCTAACTGTAAAATATTCTGCGCAGTAGCATCCAAAACCGCTTGTTGCTCCAATTGCGTCGGCGTGAGCGCCATATTGGATTTTTGCTGACGCTCTATTTGTAACTCATAAGCTTGAATGACACGATGCCTAACTGTACTTGAACTTTCAACCTCTTGCGAACTTTGTAATTCATGCGCTGCCAGTGGCGGGACATCTATATGTAAATCAATACGATCTAATAATGGACCTGAAATACGGTTTTGATAGCGTTTAATACTTTCAGCACTACATTGACAACGGCTGTCTTGGTTAAAGGCATAGCCACATGGGCAAGGATTCATTGCTGCGATCAATTGAAAATTCGCAGGGAAGGTGATTTGACGAGAAGCCCGTGAAATCACAATTTCTTTGGATTCGAGTGGTTGCCGTAATACCTCCAACACCTTTCGATCAAATTCAGGCAGCTCATCTAAAAATAAAACCCCTAAATGTGCCAAGGTGATTTCACCCGGTTTAGGATTTGATCCTCCACCGACGAGGGCAATCGCAGATGCCGTATGGTGTGGCGCACGAAATGGACGTTGCCCAAAATGATGATTTGCACCTGCAATGGAATAAATACTCGCGACTTGCAAATTTTCTTGCATATCTAAGGGCGGAAGAATGCTGGCTAAACGCGAGGCGAGTAGAGTTTTACCTGTGCCTGGAGGGCCACGAAATAGCAGGGAATGACCGCCAGCCGCCGCAATTTCTAAAGCACGACGTGGTCTCAGTTGACCTTTCACATCAGATAAATCAAAAGGGTAACTGTGTTGATTAGCTGACGATGTTGAAGGGTGGCTGCTGATTAAGGCTGAACGACTCAAATGTTCACATACATCCTTAAGATGCTGAGCAGGAAAGACTTGGAACTCCGGCAGTTGCGCCGCTTCATCGGCATTGAGTGCCGGTAGAATCAGATGATGCCCGATATGCTGACAGGCAATGGCTATACTTAAGATGCCACTGACAGGTCGTAAATAACCATCAAGTGCCAATTCTCCAATAAATTCAAAACCATCTGCTGCATTTTCAGGAAGTTGTCCCGACGCGATCAGAATCCCTAAAGCAATGGCGAGATCTAAACGTGAACCATCTTTGGGTAAATCTGCGGGTGCAAGATTGATGGTCAGACGTTTGGTCGGAAACTGAAAGCCGCTATTAATAATCGCAGAGCGGACACGGTCTTTACTTTCACGGACGGCGGCCTCAGGTAGGCCCACAATGGTCAATGAAGGCAGGCCTTGGCTGACATGAACTTCAACTTCAATTTGGGGTGCATTTAAGCCGAGCAAACCCCGAGTATAGATTTTGGCAAAAGACATATTATTGTTCCGTTATGGTGCATTATTTTTAATCGTTATGCGTCTTTTGTTGCACTAAAAAGGTGCTTATTTTTTGTTCTGAATTTTTTGTTCGAGTTCTTCGACGTGTTTCAACAATTCATTTAAACGTAAATTGGCATTATTCAGTGCAGTACGTTGGCGTTCGATTTCTTCTTTAGATACGAGATCCATTTTGCTCACAGCTTCATTGAGTAAGCTGCGAAGATTATGTTCGACGTCTTTTTTCGGCTGATCGATTTGTTCTAATATCGCTTGTAATAAGGTTTCAATCATTGTTTTGACCATCCTCAGTGAATTGGTGGCAGCAGTTTAACATCGCCACATTCATGACCATAGTGCTTTTATTTAAATATGCGTTTAATCGATCAGTAAAATCGTAATTCTTCTAGTAAAAACGTCTATTTTTATAAGCATACGCAAGATTATCCGTATAAAATAGGTTATAAAGAAATCTCATGCTGGGCTGACTATTTTCCCCCGACTGTAGTCATATTGGCATGAAAATTGAACATAAAACCTTACAGGTGAAATAAGCCGAAGGAAAACAAAACATGAAGCTCGTAACTGCAATTGTAAAACCTTTTAAATTAGATGACGTGCGTGAAGCACTCTCTGAAAATGGTGTTCAAGGGATCACTGTCACTGAAGTTAAAGGCTTCGGTCGCCAGAAAGGTCACACTGAACTTTATCGTGGTGCTGAATATGTGGTTGATTTCTTACCAAAAGTAAAAATCGAAATCGCAATCAGTGATGAAATGGTCGATACCGTAATTGAATCAATTACTCGTGTTGCAAGCACAGGAAAAATTGGCGACGGTAAAATTTTTGTAAGCAATCTGGAACAAGTCATCCGTATCCGTACTGGTGAAACAGGTGCAGATGCCGTTTAAAAAATTGGCATGAAGTTTGCTGAGTAGCTAATAACTCAGAAAATCAGGTCGGGGGATACGAATGAAAAAAATGCTAATTGCACTCGGCTTGTCCAGTGCACTTTTAGGTGGTTCTGTTGCGTGGGCTGAAGAAAGCGCAACAGCACCTACAGAAGAAGTCACAGTAGTTGATACTGCAAATACAACAGAAGCTGCAGTTCCAGTTGAAGCAGCGCCAGCACCTGCGGAACCAGCACCTACAGAAGAAGAACCTAAGCTCGATACAGGTGATACAGCATGGATTTTAGTATCCACTGCACTTGTTCTACTTATGACAATTCCCGGTTTAGCATTGTTTTACGGCGGTATGGTCCGTAAGAAAAATGTACTCAGCACCATGGCACACAGTTTTGTTGCTGCGGGTGTCGTGAGTTTAACGTGGGTGATTGTGGGTTATACCTTAGCATTTGGTGAAGGCAATGCCTTTATCGGTAGCTTAGACAAATTTATGTTGTCGGGTATCACTACAGAAGCGTTGACGGGTACGATTCCAGAGATTCTTTTTGTTATTTTCCAAATGACATTTGCCATCATTACCGTTGCCATTATTAGTGGTTCGATTGCAGAACGTATGAAATTCGGTGCTTTTGTTGCTTTTATCGCAATTTGGAGTGTCGTGGTTTATGCACCAATTACTCACTGGGTATGGGGTGGTGGTTGGTTAGGTAACGACGGTGCGCTTGATTTTGCGGGTGGTACAGTAGTTCACATCAACTCAGGTGTTGCGGGTCTCGTTGCAGCGTACATGCTTGGCAAACGTATGGGGCTTGGCCGTGAATCTATGGCACCACATAACCTAACTTTAACCGTCATCGGTGCAAGCCTTGTGTGGGTAGGTTGGTTCGGTTTCAACGGTGGTTCTGCACTGGGTGCAAATGGTTCGGCTGGTTATGCATTGGTGGTAACACAAGTTGCAGCAGCGGCAGCAGCAGTGGCATGGTTAATTACTGAAAAAGTAGTTCGTGGTAAAGCGTCTGTCTTGGGTGGTGCTTCTGGTGCGGTAGCAGGTCTTGTGGTGATTACACCTGCGGCTGGTTTTGTAACAGTTGGCGGCGCTCTAGCGATGGGTCTGATTGGTGGTGTGGTTTGCTTCTGGGGTATTACTGCACTGAAACGTGCGTTGAAAGCGGATGACTCTTTGGATGCGTTTGGTCTACATGGTGTCGGTGGTATCGTGGGTGCGATCCTTACAGCATTCTTTGCCAGCGAATTCATCATGGGTGACAATGCACCGAGTAACTTAATGCATCAATTATGGGTTCAAGTCGAAGGTGTAATAGCGACAATTGCTTACTCAGCTGTGATGACATTCATTATCTTGAAAGTGATTGATCTGGTGATTGGCATCCGTGTTGAAGCTGATGACGAACGTATGGGTCTAGACTTAAGTCAACATGGCGAACGTGTAGAATAATAAGATCACAGTAAATCAATATATTGTGTAAAACAGCCCGAAAGGGCTGTTTTTTTTCCATATCTAGCGTAAAGCTCTACAAATTTCAAAATTTTTGCTACACTCTAAATCCATTCGGATTTGTTCAATTTAACCGCTATGCATTGTCCATTTTGCAACGCTGAAGACAGTAAAGTGATTGACTCACGTCTTGCTGCTGAAGGCTGTCAGATACGCCGCCGCCGTGAATGTATTAGTTGCGGTGAACGTTTTACAACTTTTGAAAGCTATGAAGTGGTGATGCCGCGTGTCATCAAGTCTGATTCAAAGAGCGAACCTTTTGATGAAGCCAAGTTACGCCGCTCGCTCATGCATGCCTTGCAAAAGCGTCCAGTAACGCAAGAGCAAATTGAAACGGTACTCAGTGATATTCAATTGCAAATTCGCCGTTTGGGTGAACGTGATGTGAAATCACGCACCATTGGTGAAATTGTCATGCAGTCATTGTTTGCTTTAGATCATGTGGCTTATGTACGTTTTGCTTCTGTGTACCAAGACTTCCAAGATGTAGAAGCTTTTCGTCGTCAAATTGAACAAATGCAGCAGCGTGAGCACTAATGCACATCTGCTTCCATTTTTATCATGAGTGATTACATGTCTGAGTTAGATCAAGTGACTTTGCAGCAGCATCAACAGTGGATGCGGCGTGCAATTGCATTGGCACAGCAGGGGCAATACAGCACTCGTCCCAATCCCAATGTGGGCTGTGTGATTGTCAAAGACGGTCAATTGGTTGGTGAAGGCTTTCATCCCAAAGCGGGTCAACCACATGCTGAAGTCTTTGCAATGCGTGATGCAGGTGAGGCCGCACGTGGCGCAACCGCTTATGTGACTTTAGAGCCTTGCGCACACTATGGACGTACGCCACCTTGTGCCAAAGGTTTGGTAGAAGCAGGTGTTGCTCAAGTCGTTGTAGCATGTCCCGATCCGAATCCATTGGTTGCGGGTAAAGGTGTACAAATCCTACGTGATGCTGGCATTGAAGTGATCACAGGTATTTGTGAAGCAGAAGCGCATCAATTGAACTTGGGCTTTTTAAAAGCCATGGCGACGGGCATGCCTTATGTCCGGCTCAAAGTCGCATCGAGCCTGGATGGGCGTACTGCCATGGCCTCGGGTGAGTCTAAATGGATTACCGGTGCAATGGCGCGACAAGATGTACAGCATTGGCGTGCGATATCAGGTGCTGTGATTACTGGGATGGAAACAGTATTAGCAGATGATTGCTTACTCAACGTACGTCAACTCGATGATGCTGTTGATATGCGAAGCGTGGTTCAGCCGAAACGTATCGTGCTAGATCGCCAAGGCCGCTTGCCATTAAGCGCAAAAATATTGCAGCAACCTGAAACCGTGATGGTCATGGGGCCATATCGTCAGGAACTTGCTGACTTGGGCGTGGTACAATTTGAAATTCAGCCTTTGGCCGATCTGTTAGCAGCATGCGTTCAACAGTTCCAAATTTATGATGTCCTTGTGGAAGCCGGTGCGACACTTTCGACCGCTTTCTTACAAGAACATTTGATCGATGAAATGATCAGTTATGTTGCACCGACCTTGTTGGGTCAGTCAGCACGTGCGATGTTTAATGCGGAATTTGACCGCATGGCAGAGCAGCTTCGATTTAAGCTGAAAGATGTCACTCAATTGGGTGATGACATTCGCTTAAGGTTAATCCCTTCTCAAGAGACGCTATGAATTCAGAGTCTACGGTTTATCACAAACGTCGTCATGCGGCTCGTACCACAGACGAATATCTTTTCCATCAGTTGGTTCCTTATTTGGGAAACAAACGCCGCCTATTACATCTGATTTTAGAAGCACTTGAGCAAACGGGAACCTTAAAACGCGAAGATGGTCGTGCGCCGATATTTGCAGACTTTTTTGCAGGTTCGGGTGTGGTATCACGGTTGGCTCGTCAAAACGGCTATCGTGTTATTGCCAATGACTGGGAACCCTACAGCCATGCCTTGAACAGCGCGATTCTCTCTTGCGTTGAAGCACCTGCTTTTAAAGAGTTGGGTGGCTATCAGAAAGCGATTGATTATCTGAACCGTTTGCCAGAAGTTAAAGGTTGGGTGACCCATAACTTGTGTCCACGTAATGATGAAATCTACGATCCGGCACGTGACCGTTTATTCTTTAAACGTCGTAATGGTATGCGTATCGATGCGATTCGTCAGCAAATTGCAACTTGGCAGGCTCAAGGCGCGATTGATGATGTGGAAATGAGTGCTTTGTTGGCACCGTTATTGTATTCAGCAAGTTTTGTCAGCAATACCAGCGGTGTATTTAAAAGCTTTCATCATGGTTGGGGTGGTAAAACCCAAGCAGCCTTAGATCGTATCGGTTCATTGTTATGGCTGACCCCAAGTCGTTTTTGTGAAATTGGTGATCCGAAAAAACCCGCCGCGGAAATGTGGTGTGTCGACGCACAGCATTTGGCTAATCAAATGAGTGGCTTTGAAGTAGATGTGGCTTATCTCGATCCACCATATAACCAGCACGCTTACAGCAGTAACTACCATGTGTTGAATGCCTTAACGTTATGGGATCAGGTGGATTTACCAACACCAGACACCAAAGGCTTTAAGAGCGGAATCGATCGTGCATGGCGTAAAGAACGTCCAAGTCCATATAATTCTTCGAAGCATGCGAAAGAAGCTTATGAAAAATTATTAGAAACCATCAATGCACGTTACATCCTGACGAGCTATTCAACCGATGGTAATATCAGCGCCACAGATTTGTTACAAGCCAATTTAAAACGTGGCCGAGTAAGCTTATTGACGCAAGATGTACCACGTTACCGCGTGAGTAAGCAGCGTCAGTCTGAACGTGCACGCGTACTAGAGTTTATTGTCATCACGGATACGCATGCCAAATCAGGTCCACCGATCCGTCAGTTGTTGAGTCAATTGCACCATTTTGCAGAATTGGGTGGTGTCGATACCTCTGGTGTGAGTACGCAACTTGATTTGTGGTAAAAATCATCGCCCCATATTTTTCAGGGATTGAACATGTTTACAGGCATTATTGAAAGTCTAGGTAAAGTTGAAAGCATTCAAAACGTGGGTGGCGATGTCCGCTTACGTATCCAGACAGATTTAGACATGTCGGATGTGCATTTGGGGGATTCTATTGCCACCAATGGCATTTGCTTAACCGTGATTGACTTTGGCAGTAATTGGTATGCAGCCGATGTTTCACGTGAAAGTTTAAATCGGACCACCTTGGAGCACTGGAAAGCAGGGCAGGCGGTGAATGTGGAAAAAGCCATGTTGCCGACTACGCGTTTTGGTGGACATATTGTCAGTGGTCATGTCGATGCCGTGGGTGAAATCACTCAAGTTCGTTCAGATGCGCGTTCTATTTATTTTGAAGTGACCGCACCGAAAGAAATTGCACGCTATTTAGCGGAAAAAGGCTCTGTGACCGTGGATGGTATTAGCCTGACAATTAACCATTTACGTGGCAATGTGCTGAGCTTAAATTTAATTCCGCACACGGCTGAACGAACCAATATCGGTACGTGGAAGGCTGGGGCTAAAGTGAACTTAGAAGTGGATGTTTTAGCACGTTATATTGAGCGTTTATTGCTTGGTGATAAAGCCGCTGAGACCACAGCGCAATCTAAAATTAGCTTAGATTTTCTCGCTGAAAATGGCTTCTTGAAATAAGTTGATACCGAAGAAAACCAAACAGTCTGATTGAAAAATTAGACTGTTTTTTTATTTTTGGTGATAATGCGTCGCGGAATGACATATATGATGAATAATCAGACAGGTGATAATGATTGATTTCTTACTGAATCTGGAACAGTGGTTACCCATGTTATTGGAAAATTATGGTGTGTGGATTTATGCCATTTTATTTCTGGTGATATTTTCAGAAACGGGTTCAGTATTTATGTTCTTCCTGCCGGGAGACAGCCTGTTGCTTGCCATTGGCGCATTATGCTCAACGACGGAAGTGGTGCATTTACACACCATGGGGCTGATGTTATTTGTCGCATCGGTCTTGGGCTACTGCGTCAATTACTATACGGGCAGCGTGTTAGGCATTAAGTACTTTAATAAGCACACACGTTACTTTAAGCCCGAATATATGGTCAAAACCAATAAATATTTTATGAAGCATGGCGGTAAAACGATTTTAGTCGCACGCTTTGTACCTTTTGTACGTTCTTTTGCGCCTTTTGCCGCTGGATCTGCACGCATGAGTCTTGGCACATTTATGTTTTATAATGTGCTAGGTGGTTTTATCTGGATTGGATTATTACTCGGTATCGGTTATTTCCTAGGACATACCGTTTCTGCAGTTGCAGATTTGGTCTAAGCCAAACTTAAACATAAAAAAAGCCCACAGTTGTGGGCTTTTTTTATGGAGTAGATGACAATTTAGTGCTTTGTAACGGTCACCACATCAAGAGTTTGAAAAATCGAGCTTTGGGGCGGTTGCTGAATGCTAAAACCCCCTTTTTCTGATTCTCGGCTGAGATACACCGAAATACTGTGAAAGTCTGAATGACTCAGCCAAAGATCTTTGGCACGAATGTCCCATTGTTCTCCAGCAGATAGAGAGGATATTTTCTGGGTAATCTGGTGAATGATGTCCATATTGAATTCCCATCTGGATGCATGATTATATTTTTAGGATGGCTGAAGCATTGTGTTTTGAGGGACAATGCTTCAGCCATATGAACATCATGTTGCAAATACATGTCAGTTTAATGACAGTGACCAGACTTCGATCGACAGCTTACGATGCTTGGGATGATGTAGATTCTGTCGAAAAATTAGAATTTTCTAAGATATAGTCAATTTCTTCTTGTGCGGCAGCTTTCAATTTTGCACGGAAATCACTGACGGCTATTTCGATTTGCGTTTCTGCCTCAAGTTCCAAACGCACGCGTACACTTTCAAGTTCTGACAACATTTGTCCTTCGCTGACCGATAAGCTTTGACTTAATCCCGCTAAACCCGTTTCAGGGTTTTTATGATAGCGAGCGGCATAGTGTTGTACTTCACGATCAAGATTATGCTGCATCATGGTGAGCGCTTGTGTTTGTGCAGCAAAGCGTAACTCTTCGTCACGTTTCAGTTGTTCTGCATAGGCTTGTTCAGCTTCACGTTTTTCTTCTAAGGCTTTTTCTAAAGCCAATTGTTTACGAATACGAGCATCTTCTATCAACTGTGCTTTTAAATCTGCATAGGCAGACTCAATTTTGTCAAAAGACACTTGCTGTTGCTGTTGGTCATTGACCAGCCAGTGTTGAATGTCTGTACTGGGATTGAGGACATCGCAAACGCGACCAAGGTCATCAATAAAGGTCTGACGAATAGCTTCAGGTACTTTTAACCAGCGCTGTTTAAAGTCTGGACCGACATTCAATGCCATGGTGCATCTCCTTGCAAATAGGGTAAAACCAATATCACGTTAAAGTTTGTGGGTCTGTGGTTGAACGCCCAAACGTCGATATTGTTTATATTTTTCACGCCCGATAATTTTAGCGGGTTCGTTATTTTCAATAATTTCGATAATGTGACTAAAACTTGCGAACTGTTCAAGTGCTTGATCGTTAAAATTAAACACAATCCAGTCGGCTTGCTCAGGCAATTGGGCAGAAATACAGACCGTTGCCTCGGCTTGATCGATACCATGGGGAATGAAACCTGTGTGATCGAAACTCCACAGGCGTTCATCAAGTTGTTGCTGTAAGTCTGGGTCAGCACAATGTAGCCAAATACGTACAGGCTGACGCAGAATCTTACGGCATAAACGACAAGTGCTTTCGACTTGTCGTTCAGGACTTTTTTCAAATAAATAAAAGCTAACTTTAGCCATTCGCTTGAGCACGATTCGCTAAGAATTGCATTAATAATGGCACAGGACGACCTGTTGCGCCTTTATTTGCACCTGAGTTCCATGCAGTACCAGCAATGTCTAAATGCGCCCAACGATATTCACGCGTAAAGCGTTGAAGGAAACATGCAGCTGTTACAGAACCTGCTTTTGGACCACCAATGTTGGCAATATCTGCAAATGGAGAATCAAGTTGTTCTTGATAATCTTCAATTACGGGCATGCGCCATACGCGGTCAAAGCTATGTTGACCTGCAGCAGTCAATTCAGCCGCAAGTTCATCATCCGGAGTGAACATACCAGTAAGGACTGAACCCAATGCCACAACACATGCACCAGTGAGGGTTGCAATATCAATCACCAGTGCAGGGTTAAAGCGTTTTACATAGGTCAAGGTATCGCACAGAACCAAACGACCTTCGGCATCGGTATTTAAAATTTCAACGGTTTGACCGCTCATGGTTGTCACGATGTCACCCGGGCGAGTGGCATGACCAGACGGCATGTTTTCTGCAGCAGCAATTGCGCCGACAACATGAATTGGTAATTTCGCTTCACACAGCGCACGGATGGTACCCAAAACTGATGCAGAACCGCACATGTCGAATTTCATTTCGTCCATGCCAGCACCCGGTTTAAGTGAGATACCACCCGTATCAAAAGTCACGCCTTTACCAACAAGCACCACAGGTGCTTCTTCACGGTTTGAAAGGTATTCGATGGTAATAATACGGCCTGGACGGTCAGAACCTTTGCTCACAGCAAGGAAAGCACCCATACCGAGATCAGCCATTTGCTGTTCATCGAGTACAGTCACTTTGAGTTGATCCGGAAATTCAGCTGCAAGCGCTTGAGCTTGTTCGGCTAAATATTCAGGGAAACAGATATTGCCCGGACGGTTACCTAGGTCACGGGTAAAACTTTGACCTGATTGTACTGCAGAAATTAAGTCAAGCTGTGCAGTGGTTAATGGACTTTCAGCAGCGATTAAATGGATCTGCTCCAAAACAAATTCATTTTTCTTAGACTTGTATTCATCAAATGCATAAGCCGCTTGCGTCAGGCTAAGTGCAAATAAATAATGTTGTTCTTGTGGTAGGGCAGAGATATCGACACTGATCTGTTTGAATTTTTTTTGTGACGCTTTAATAATGGTTTGTGCAATTTTTGCAAATTTATTGACCTGTAATTCAGCAACTTTGCCGAGGCCTAAAAGAGCGCTATTGCGACAAGCGGCAATGTTCGCCACCAAAGGCAGGCTTTCATTGAGTGCTGCTTTAAATTGAGTCGCTTCAATTAAATTATCTAAATCATTGATTTGATATGAAGTAGCTGCATTTGTAACGTACTCAGAATCTACTAATATCAACAAATATTGGCTGGACGCATTCGCTTGGAATGACGTATTAATAGAAAGTTTCATGTGCGGTATTTATGCCTTTTTAAATTTATAAACCATTAAACCATTGAAACATTTATATGAATAGAGTTTCAATGAGCAACAAGGGTATAGGTTTTATATTTTCTACATTCGGGTAAACTAACGCTAGTTTTTATTGGCCCTATTTTTGGAAGAATTAATTTGATTATTCGGCGTTATCTGGTCAAGCAAGTGGTGTCGACATCACTGGTTGTGATTGCCTTATTGACCTTGATCATGATGGGTGGTCGTTTGATCAAGTACTTTGGTGTGGCGGCGCAAGGTCGTTTAGATGCAAGTATTTTATTTAGCATTATTGGCTACCGTTTGCCTGAATTTTTAACCTTAATTCTTCCGCTCGGTTTCTTTATTGGTCTGATGTTGGTCTTTGGTCGTCTGTATGTCGATCATGAAATGGCTGTGCTTAATGGTAGTGGTGTCAGTCGAAATCAATTGTCACGTTTATTGGTGCCGATGACTGTGGTCTTTATGGCTGTTCAAGCATTTTTGATGCTGTGGGCGTCGCCTTGGGGCATCCGTCAGTTTGAAGCATTAACGACTTCGCAAGCGGTACGAACAGGCTTTGACTTGGTTCGACCAAAAGAGTTTATTTCCTCTGGGCCCTATACCATTTATGCAGGGGACTTGTCAGAAGACCGTAAAAACTTAAAAGATATTTTCTTTTATCAGCGTGCAGAAAAAGAGGGTAAGCCTGATGTCATTATTTTGGCAAAAGAAGCGACCCGCGTCGAAGTGCCCAATGATAATGCCAATGTTGTTGATTTAGTTGAAGGTCGCCGTTACGAAATCTATCCGGGACAACCACGCTATTCTCAAGCTGAATTCCAAAACTATCGTTTACGTTTAGAAAATGATAAAGAAGCAAAATTTGAAAGTACCGAAGTAGAAGCTTTGCCAACCTCGAAGTTATGGGATAACCGTCATGATCCTGTGGTTGCCAGTGAACTTGGTTGGCGAATTTTTGTGCCGTTCGCTATTTTGGTGGCGTTATTGCTTGCCACCGCTTTGTCTGAGGTAAGTCCTCGTCAAGGGCGTTACCTAAAACTGTTCCCAGCCTTACTTATTTTTGCCAGTTTAATCGTAGCTTTAATGGCGATCAAAACGCGAATCAGTAAAGATGAAATGGGGATTTGGGCTTATCCACTGGTCTTAGTGATTTACGGTATTGCAGCAGCATTGTTCTCGCGTAAACAAAAATTAGCGCCCAAAATTAAGAAACAAATTCAGCGAGTGAGGTCTTAAAATGTTGGCACGTCGTATAGTTGCAAAACATGTGACCAAAACTACTGCTTTAGCCATGCTTGGTGCGACCGCGGTATTGGCTGGCTTACAAGTGCTTTTTACTTATTTAGGTGAATTGGGCTCGCTGAAAGAAGGCTATAACGCATGGAATGCTTTGCAGTATGTGTTATGGAGTTCACCGAATTATTTATATGAAATTTTACCAATTTCAGCCTTGATTGGAGCGGTACTGGGTTTAGGGACTCTAGCTTCAAACAGTGAATTGATTGTGATGCGTTCGGTCGGCATCAGCCTTTGGCGGATTGTGGGCTGGGTGATTCGTTCGGCACTCATTTTGGTGGTTTTATCCTTTGCATTAAGCGAATGGGTCATTCCCTATACCAATGAACAAGCCAAAAGCGTCAAAAGTCACCGCACTGCGGCTGAACTGGGCGAAGTCAAAGGCTATTGGTCACGTGAAGGCCAGCGCTTTATTTATATTGACTATGCCAATTCACAAGGTCAAATTAAAGATGTTCAGGTTGTTGATTTTGATGAAAAATATCGTTTGCGAGGCACTTTGGATGCGGAGCAAGGGAATTTTGTCAAAAATGGCTCTTGGTCGCTGCAAAATTCAACCCAAGTGGATCTATTAGCGACGGGTGATGCCGTGGCGAAGCAAAATGCTGAACAGCCGCTTTCATTGGCCTTGCAACCTAAATATGTGCATATGGTTACCATTGACCCTGAAGATTTATCACCGAGTCAATTGGTGAGCTTTATGAGCTATATGCATGAATATAGCCAAGTCCCGAAAACTTACCAATTGGCGTTTTGGCAAAAGTTTGGTTCGCCCTTTGCTTTAATTGCCTTGGTGGTAATTGCGTGTTCATTTATTTTTGGACCTTTACGTCAACAGTCGATGGGTTTTCGCTTGGTGATTGCCTTATTTGCTGGACTGGGTTTTTACTACTTACAAGATTTCTTAGGTTATGCAAGTTTGGTGTACGCGCCATCGCCTGCATGGTTCGTCTTTATACCAATTATTTTGATGTTTGTAGCGGGTGGCTACCTGCTGCACCGCGCACGTTAAGTGCATGCAAGATTGAGTAAAACAATGTTGATGACCTAGATAAACCATGGTTGTCACATAGAGTCTTCACCGAAAATTCGGTAAGATAGTATGATTAATTTATAAACGAAAGAGTGTTCATTATGACGGATGCAACTGCTGGCAAAATCCCACACGTATTAGTAATTATGGATGGTGTGGGTCATCGCGAAGCGGTCGAGGACAATGCCTTTTTAGCAGCAAAACGACCAAACTTGACTGCAATGCAGGAAAAGCATCCGCATGGATTGATTTCAGGCTCTGGCGAAGACGTTGGTTTACCTGATGGTCAAATGGGTAACTCTGAAGTGGGCCACATGAACCTTGGTGCAGGACGTGTGCTGTATCAAGACTTTACTCGTATTACCAAAGATATTCGTACCGGTGCCTTCTTTGAACATGATGTATTAGTCGATGCGGTTGAAAAAGCCAAAGCTGCAAACCGTGCTGTACATATTATGGGCTTGTTGTCTGAAGGTGGTGTGCATTCACATGAAGATCACATTGTGGCGATGGCTGAATTGGCATTAAAACGTGGTGCAAAAGTGTATCTTCATGCATTCCTTGATGGTCGTGATACACCGCCAAAAAGCGCACAACCTTCGCTTGAAAAATTAGATGCGCTGTTTGCTCAGTATCCGGGTCAAGGTCGTATTGCAACCATGATTGGTCGCTACTTTGCAATGGATCGTGACAACCGTTGGGATCGTGTTGAGCAAGCCTATCGTCTTTTAACTGAAGGTGAAGCTGTGCGTACAGCAGCGACTGCTGTTGAAGGTCTAGAGCAGGCTTACGCTGCTGAAGAATCAGATGAGTTTGTGAAAGCGACGCGTATTGGTGATTTAGCACCGATTCAAGATGGTGATAGCGTTGTCTTCATGAACTTCCGTGCTGACCGTGCGCGTGAAATTACCAAAGCTTTTGTGGAAAAAGATTTTGCAGGTTTTGAACGTAAAGTGGTTCCTGCTTTATCAAAATTTGTCATGTTGACACGTTACCAAGCAACAATTGATGCACCTGTGGCTTATATGCCAGAAGCGTTGCATAACTCGATTGGTGAATACCTGTCTCATTTGGGTAAAACACAACTGCGTATTGCCGAAACTGAAAAATATGCACACGTGACTTTCTTCTTCAGTGGTGGTCGTGAAGATGAATATCCGGGTGAAAAACGTATTTTGATTCCATCACCAAACGTTGCGACTTATGACTTAAAACCAGAAATGAGTGCTTATGAAGTCACTGATGAGTTGGTTGCCGCAATTAATTCAGGTGAGTACGACTTACTCGTGGTGAACTATGCCAATGGTGATATGGTTGGTCATACTGGTGTATTTGATGCAGCAGTCAAAGCGGTTGAAGCTGTAGACACGTGCTTAGGCCGTGTATATGAAGCTGTGATGGCAAATAAAGGTCACATGCTAGTGACTGCCGATCATGGTAACGTAGAGCAAATGCAGGATTACCAAAGTGGTCAGGTGCATACTCAACATACCACTGAACTTGTGCCATTTATCTATGTTGGTCCGACCCATGCAACAATTGCAGAAGGTGGTGTTTTGGCTGACGTAGCGCCGACAATGTTAACGCTTATGCACATTCCTGTACCAACAGAAATGCAAGGTCGTAACTTGATTACTCTTGAAGCTTAAAATGTAAGGAAGCATGAATGACTAAAGCACACTGGACGTCAGTTGTAAGCCTTACAGCCTTGCTGCTGTGTTCTAGTCATTCGACATGGGGAGCCGACAAAGCAAAGTCGGCTTTCGATGAGTTTGATGGCAGCTATGAACAAAGTTATGCCGAAGTACCTGTCGAATCGATTCAACAATTTGTTCAAATCTACGGCATTGTCAAAGATAATTATGTAGTTGAAAAAAATGACGATGCATTATTCCAACAAGCCATCAAAGGCATGGTCAGTGGTTTAGACCGTTATTCACGATATCTTTCACCTGAAGACTATAAGCAGCTTTTGCAATACACCGAAGGGGATATTGCGAGTGTCGATTTCAATTTGCGCTTTGATGCAGGTTTGCAGCAATGGGTCATCACCAATTTAAAGCCTGATGCCGATTCAGCAAAGCTAGGTCTGAAAAATGGCGCGGCGGTGTTTAAAATTGATGATCAAGAACTCAAAAAACTCAATCAAGATCAAGTGCGACACCTACTCACCGGCAGTATAGGCTCAACGCTGAATCTACAGCTGATAACTGCAAGTCAACCGATCAATTTGGTCAGAAACACTAAAGTTGAAACAGATATAGAATCTAAATTATTAAATAATCAGGTTTTAGTTTTACACGTAAAAGTTTTTCAACAAGATACTGCCAATGAAATTAAGCGTTTAATTGAAAGTCATGGTTCGCGTGTCAAAGCCGTATTGTTTGATTTAAGAAATAATCCTGGGGGGTTACTGTCCGCAGCAGTGGAGTCCGCCGATTTATTTTTGAATCAGGGCATTATTGTGTCGACTCGAAGTCGATCTGAGGGTGACCAACAGTTTCAGGCTTTACCGAGTTTTGAATTTCAAAATATGAAAGTTGGTATTTTAATCAACAATCGTTCTGCTTCTGCCGCAGAGGTCTTTACCGCAGCATTAAAAGAGCATAAACGTGCATGGGTAGCGGGTGAGAAAAGTTATGGTAAAGGTGTGGTTCAAAAACTATTTCCATTGAGTAATGGTGCGGCTTTACAAATGACTGTGTCGCAATATCTGACACCGAATGGCAAAATGATTGAAGGAATTGGGGTGCAGCCAGACTATAACTATCCGCTGCAACATGATGCACGTGAAGATCACTATGTCGATCATGTTGCAGAGTTATTGCTGAATCAAAAATAAACAGCAATACGCTGGAAAGCTTTTACTCTTCGTCTTCGGTATCTAAACCGAATTTTTTCAAACGATAGCGCAATGAACGGAATGACATGCCTAATTTTTTTGCGGCAAGGGTTCGGTTCCAGTGGGTGATGTTCAACGCATTCATGAGCACTTCTTTTTCGATATTTTCTAAAAAGAGCTCTAAGCCTTCTTCAGGTAGTTTGCGAGGGACCACACTCTGTTCGTTGCTGTTTGCACCTAGCTGAGCGGATTCATTCGTTGTTGGAGCGGAATTGAACTGAGCACTTGGTTGTCTTAATGGCGCACTTTGCAGATGTTGAAGATCAATCTGATCATCATCGCAGAGGGTCATAGCGCGTTCGATAATATTGCGGAGTTCACGCACATTACCTGGATAATATTGGCTGAGCAGGAAACTCTTCGCACGTTCAGTTAGAGGCCTAGTGGCAATTTCCCATTCATGGCTAATTTTTTGAATAAAATGTTGAGCCAATAAGAGGATATCGTCGCCACGTTCACGTAAGGCAGGCAACACTAAATCCATCACATGGATGCGGAAGAATAAATCTTGGCGGAAGCGACCTTGTTGGACGAGTGCTTCTAAGTCCTGATGGCTGGCGCTGATCACACGGAAATCAACGTCAATTTCACAGTCTGAACCTACAGGACGAATACGTTTTTCCTGTACTGCGCGTAGCAATTTAACTTGCATGGCTAAAGGTAGTTCGGCAATTTCGTCCAAAAATAAGCTACCGCCATGTGCAGATTGAATCAGACCTTGTTTGTCTTGGGTGGCACCACTAAAGCTGCCTTTTTTATGGCCAAAAAGTTCACTTTCCATTAACTCTGTGGGAATTGCCCCGCAGTTAATGGCAATAAAGGGTCCTTCATTACGGTTGCTTAAACGGTGAACCAAATTGGCCACGACCTCTTTACCCGTACCAGATTCACCCGTAATAAAAACAGGTGCTTGTGAACGTGCAATTTTCTTTAGAGTTCGACGCAATTGCTGGATTGGAAGCGATTCACCAATCAACATTTTATGTTCTAAAGCATCTTGCGAAGTAATGTCTTCGGCCAATGGCTTATTCAGGGCTTTTTGTAGCAGTTGTTCAAGATGTTTGGGATTGATCGGTTTGCTGACAAAATCGAATGCTCCCGCCTTTAATGCGGCAATGGCAATGTCCATGTTGCCATAGGCTGTAAGCACAGCAACGGGTAGGGCAGGACAGTGTTCATTCATCCAATCTAAGAGCTGTAGACCATTACCATCGGGTAAGTTGAGATCGGTTAGGCAGGCATCGTAGCTATAGGTAGACAAGGCTTTTTTAGCTTCGTCGAGGCGATGTGCAACATGCGTTTTAACCCCCATCCTTGATAAAGACATCTGCATCAGCATACATAAGTCTTCTTCGTCATCAACTAACAATACCAGTGGTTGTGAATCCACAGTTTTCCCCTAAAAACAATTAAATAACAGCTTGTAAGCACTCAATCCTAAAGCAAGCTCCCTGTTTTTGTTCTACATAGGAAAGCTGTGCTTGATTCGCTTCACAGAAGCTATGAGCAAGATATAATCCTAAACCAGTTCCAGTAATTTCGGTACTAAAAAATGGTTGAAATAACTGTGCGCGGTTTTGTAAAGCAACCCCATGACCGAAATCTCGGACATCGATCTGGACTTTTTTCTGATCCGTACGCGCCACCACTTCGATATACGACATGTCCGGATTGTTATGGCGAATCGCATTACGAATTAGGTTGATTAAAATTTGTCTGAACTGTGCCTCATCAAAATCGATTAAAGTCTTGGCTTGTACATTGAGCCGAATGTTCTGTTGAATGTCTGCCAGATCTTCTTGCAGGAACAACGGTAAAAATTGCTCTAGATTCAGACGAGTCGGATGGGTTTCCTTATTGCGCACCATATTTAGGGTGTCTTGAATAATTCGGTCAATCCGCACCGCTTGACGTGAAATCATATGATTCAACATGTGCTGTTGTTCGGTATCACTTTGCGGATATAAATCATTGGCATGCACAATCGCCGCTAAAGGATTACGAATTTCATGTGCAATACTGGCGGAGAGTTGCCCTAAAGCGGCTAATTTTAGTTGTTGCACTTGCTGATTGAGTTTTTGTGCATCTTGTAAAATCAGCAAGGTCAGCATTTGATGCGGCACAACGAGTTTTTGTACGAGTACCTGAATGTGGTATTGGCTTTGTTGGGATTCAAATTGGAATTTTTCACCGCTTTTTAAATCTTCAAATTTGAGTAATTCAAATAAATCGGGCTGCGTGGTATACAGTGGATATTGATCATGATGATAAAAATTTGGCATGCCGAGTAAATGGCAAGCAGCAGGATTACTCAGCACCACATGACAGTTTTCATCCAACACCAAATAGCCCGTATCAATCTGCTCCAAGATATAGCGGTTAATGTTTTGTAGTCGATGTAGCTCTAAGGATTGCGAAAAATTCAGATTTTCTAGTAACTGGAAACGTTTCACGGCAATTTGCGCACTGCCATACACCACACAAAATAAAAAAGCCAAAATCGCACTGTTGGTTAAATTTTTGAGTGAGGTAAATTCAAGAATTGAACCTAAAAACAGTTGATACACCACGCAAATCACAGCGATGAGGGTGATGACCAAAGCTTTTTGGGCATCTAATAACAGGGATGCTGCAAAAATCGTAATCACAAACAGCAAACTCAAATGTAAATTAGGTCCATCGATGGCTAAGGTCAGTAAGCTCAGCGAAATGACATCTACAATGAATAACAGTAGTAACTGGTTTGGGATCCGGACTTTGAAACGTCCAAGTGACATGAATTGAATGCTGGTAAACAGCAAATAAATCGTCAATACATATAGGTATAAACGTGGGTATTCATAATCTGAACTGAATTGAGTGTAGGTCAGTAAAAAGACCAGTAACAGACAGGCACTGATGATAAAGCGATAAGCACTGTACCAAAGGCCCAAATGATACTGGTTCAATTCACTATGGATTGAACGCTGTGTCATAAGTAACAGGATGTACGTTGTGTTAAGGTTTGATTAACCCGTAGCGAATCGCCAAGTGAGTTAGTTTGACATCACTATCAATATTCAGTTTTTCAAAAATGCGGTAACGGTAGGTGTTCACTGTTTTAACGCTAACGAATAATTTATCGGAAATTTCTTGTGCGCTAATACAATTGACCACCATCATGGCAACTTGCATTTCACGCTCAGACAGGGCGTCAAAAGGTGATTGTTGGGTATCAGACAAATATGAACTGGCCAGTTGTTCCGCAATGTCTGCACTGAAATATTTGCCACCTTGCATCACTTTATTAATCGCACGGACCATTTCAGTGACTGGTGCACCTTTGGTGATATAGCCTTTGGCACCTGCTTTTAACAATAAAGACGGATAGGGTTCTTCAGCAAGTCCACTGACTGCGAGGACTTTTGTATCTGGCGCTGTTTGAAGTAGGCGACGTGTGGTTTCTACACCCCCGATACCTGGCATATTGACATCTAATAAAACAACATTTGGATGGTGTTGGCGAACAAGTGTAATCGCATCTTCACCAGATTCGGCTTGTCCAATGACTTGGACATCTGCATGGTCTTCGAGCATACGGCAAATACCAGTACGGACTAATTCATGGTCATCTACCACCAAAACTGTGATCACCTACACTCTCCCTCAAATCAAAATCTGTTTTTTTTGTTACATAAAGCAAAATAAGCTTGCAATGAAACGACAAAATTAGCAATCCTATTCTTATATGAAATGAAAAACTTCATACACAATGTGTGAGCAAAAAATGTTCGTAGTTGTGACCAATGTACGGCATATTGCTGGTCTTGCGCAAATGTTTAGTATCCTGAGTTGAGTGAGCAATGGTGAAAAAATTAAATAAATCCTTCATGCACGTTTTGGGCATGTCAATTTTATTCAGTATGAGCAGTTTCAGTTCTGCTGAAATTGTGATGAATAGTGCTGCAAATCAGCAGTCAAATATTAGCTGGTCATCTGAAGATGCAAACCAGTTACTCAACGGTGACGTGTCTTATAGCGCTGAAGAGCCATCTCCTCAAGGGTCAACGAAAGTGACTACTTCTGTACGTAGTACAGGCGGTGTGGTACAGACAGCACCATCGAAAACGGTCCGTATTATTGATACCAATCAATACGCAGGACAGCCCTCTGTAAATGCGCGTGCAGCACTGGTTATGGATGGTCAAACTGGTGAAGTGCTATATAGCAAAAATAGCAATACCGCTTTACCGATTGCATCAATTACCAAACTCATGACAGCAGTAGTGATTTCAGATGCCCGATTAAACATGTCTGAAAAGATTACCTTACAACAGGCTGATTTTTCATGTTCAGGCTGTAAAAGTTCAAGTTCAACGCTGCGTGCTGGCGACAGTATGAACCGTGCAGAAGCTTTGCTATTTGCTTTGATGAAATCTGAAAACCCAGCGGCTTCGGCATTAGCACGTACTTATCCAGGTGGTCGTTCTGCATTTATTTCAGCGATGAATGCGAAAGCACGCTCATTAGGGATGAATTCGACACATTATATGGAATCGACAGGTTTGCACCCTGGTAATGTCGCTTCGGCACGTGACTTGGGGATTTTGGTGAATACCGCTTCGCAGTATGGTTTGATTCGTCAATTTTCAACCACACCAAGTTATGACTTTAATTTGGGTTACCGCGTATTGAAATCAAACAATACCAATGCGTTAGTGCGTAATGGTGGTTGGAATATTAATATTTCAAAAACAGGATTTATTAATGAAGCAGGGCGCTGTGTTGTGATGCATACCACACTGAATAACCGTCCAGCGGTGGTGGTGTTATTGGGTGCGGATTCTTCAGTGGCACGAACCAATGATGCGACTCGTTTAATGAACTGGGCGAGCCAGTTACCAAAACGTATTTAACAAGATTTCAGATTTTTCATTCTTTCAGTATTTAGATTTACTCAACGTTTAAATGCTGAAGTGAATGCAAGATATAAAAAAAGCCCTGCAAGAGCAGGGCTTTTTTTTATTCAGTCAGCATATAAATTACATATTTGACAGAATTGAATCACGAACTTGATCCATAGTTGCATCAATCGACAACATTACGGCATCTTGGCATTGCTTGATGGCAGTGTCAGGATCTTTTAAACCGTTACCTGTTACAGTACATACGATCACAGAACCTTCAGCAATTTTACCTGCTTTGATGTCACGAATCGCGCCACCGATAGAAGCTGCAGAAGCAGGTTCTACGAATACACCTTCGTACATAGATAGTAGACGCTGTGCTTCTAAGATTTCAGCATCTTGCAGTTCGTCAAACCAACCTTCTGAGTCGCGGACTACGGCTTTAGCATGGTTCCAGCTTTGTGGATTACCAATACGGATCGCAGTTGCTACAGTTTCAGGGTTTTCTACAGGTGCGCCGCGTAGGAATGGTGCCGCGCCAGCAGCTTGGTAACCCACCATTGTTGGTAGACCCGCAGGTTTTGGACCTGTGAATTGATCAGTTTCAGGATCATAAACTACTTGTACAAATTCTTCTTTAGGCTGATTCGCCACAGCTTCGGTATAACCCATCCAATGTGCTGTGATGTTACCCGCATTACCTACAGGTAGGCAGTGGTAGTCTGGTGCACGACCTAATTCGTCAACGATTTCGTAAGCAATGGTTTTTTGACCTTGCAGACGGTATGGGTTGATTGAGTTTACAATCGTAACTGGTGCTTGATCCGCAACTTCTTTTACAAGACGCATACCGTCATCGAAGTTACCGTGGATTTGCATCGTTACTGCGCCATACATCATCGCTTGTGCCATTTTACCCATGGCAATTTTGCCTTCTGGGATTAACACGAATGCTTTAATACCCGCACGTGCAGCATACGCCGCTGCGGCAGCAGATGTATTACCTGTAGAGGCACAAATAATCGCTTTTGAGCCTGCTTCCACTGCTTTTGTTACGGCCATGGTCATACCACGGTCTTTAAATGAACCAGTCGGGTTTAAGCCCTCGTACTTCACATAAATTTCAACATTTTTGCCAATAATGCGTGGAATGTTCTCAAGCTTAATCAGTGGCGTATTACCTTCGCCCAAAGAAATTGCGCGAGTAGTTGCAGATACGGGTAAACGGTCGCGATAGCGGTCAACTAAACCAGTATAACGATTGGCATTAGACATGATGATGTTCCAATTGTGTGTAGAGCTTGGCGAGAGGAACTGAAATATTCCCCTCGACCCGATTAATTATCAAGCGATTCTAAACGAATTCGTACAATTTCGCCATGAATGACAGGCAATGCTTGAATTTGTTGAAGGGCTTCATCCATTTTAGATTCTTTGACTGGATCAGTCAGAATCACGATAGGAATAAGGTCTTTTAAGCGCGGCTGTTGCATGATCGCATCGATGCTGATTCCTGCACGGCTTAAAATCGTAGTGACATCAGCAAGAACGCCAGTTTGATCTTCGGCATTAATACGGATGTAGTATCCTGTGGTCATTTCTTCACGTGGAAGAATTGGTAAATCGGTCAGTGCTTCAAAAGCAAGCTGTGGAATTGTACCTGCGCCATCTTCGGTATATGAGATGTCACGGACAATATCGACAACGTCAGCAACCACCGCTGATGCTGTCGGGCCTGCACCTGCGCCTGCGCCATAGTAAAGCGTTGGACCAACAGCATTGGCTTGAACCAATACAGCATTTTTAACGCCATTTACATTGGCAATCAGTTGGTCTTCAGGGATCAGCGTTGGATGAACACGAAGCTCAATACCCGTTGCAGCACGACGTGCAATACCTAAATGTTTAATACGGAAACCAAGGTCTTCTGCATATTTGACATCTTGCGCAGTGACTTTGCTGATGCCTTCAGTGAAGACTTTGTTAAACTGGAGTGGGATACCAAAAGCAATAGAAGCCAGCAATGTTAACTTGTGCGCTGCATCGATTCCTTCGACGTCGAAAGTTGGATCTGCTTCGGCATAACCGAGTTCTTGCGCTTCTTTGAGAACGTCTGCAAAGGCACGACCTTTTTCACGCATTTCAGTCAGGATAAAGTTACCTGTACCGTTAATAATACCTGCAAGCCAGTCAATTTTATTGGCTGCCAAACCTTCACGGAGGACTTTAATAATTGGGATACCGCCTGCGACAGCTGCTTCATAAGCAATCTGAACGTGATGATCATCGGCCAATTTAAATAATTCATTGCCGTGTTCAGCTAATAAAGCTTTGTTGGCTGTAACCACTTGTTTGCCATGAACGATTGCTTCACGAATTACTTCATACGCAGGGTGAATGCCGCCCATAACTTCAACCACAACGTCTACATCGGGTTGACGGACGATATCTAATAAATCAGCACTTTGCTTCACTGAAGCAGGTAGTTCTAAATCAGGACGAGGGCGACGCGTACCCACATGGGTAATTTCAATTTCACGACCGGTGCGACGTTTAATCTCAGCAGCATTTTCTTTTAGTAGTTTAAGGGCACCACCACCCACAGTACCAAGACCGAGGATTGCCAGACGAACTGGTTTCACGTCACACTCCATTTATTTCATCATTGCTTTAAGTGAGTTTAGATCATAGCTAAAAAAACGTTCGGACTCTAGGGTAGAAATCACTTTATTCCCACCCATAAAAAACATTCATTTAGCCTATAAAAATTAGTTATTTAAGCGCACTTTCAAGTTCGGAAGCCGACATGTAAGCACCGATGTGTTTGCCTTCTGCGTTATAGATCGCTGGCGTACCATTCACACCAATATTTAGACCCATTTCATACATGCTGCGCACTGGGTTTTTACATGATGCTGGCTCGATTTGCTCACCGGCAATGGCTTTATCAAATGCGGCACGACGGTCTTTGCTACACCAGATAGTTTCCATCATTGGCATGTGTTGTTCACCACGTGGCCAAGCGATGTAACGGACTTCAATGCCACGGGCATTAATATCATCCATTTGTTCATGTAACTTATGGCAATAAGGACAGCTGACATCGGTAAACACATAAACCACGTGTTTGGTTTTACCTTTGGCTTTATAGATTAGTAAGTCTTCGGTTTTTAATTGATCAAATAGTTTTTTGTTGGCGTCTGCTTGTAGCGTATCGCCTACATTAAAGAGTTGTTTTTCACCCAAACGAACCACGTCGCCTTGGAAAATGTATTTACCATCAGCTGTAGCATAGACTGCAGGCATGCCTTCAAAACTCACCCAAAACAAATTAGGAACTTCAGTCGCTTTCACCCCAGTGACTTTGGCATTGATATTGGCTTTTTGCAAATTGGATTGCAAAGTATCAATTAAACGCTGCTGAGCATTACGTTCAGATAAATTCGAAGCTTCACCAGTTGCAGGTGTACTTGCCGTTAATGTCGCGTCTTTCTTTTCGTCATTATTTGAATTAGAACAAGCCACTAACGCCATACTGGCAACAAGTGTCGATGCGAGAAAAATTTTTGAACGGGTAAATAACATAAACAACCCTTTTCTTTTAGCTTTATCAAACAGGTGAGTAAGCATAGCAAAAAATATCGGCCACGATAGAACTTCTTGGTCTGATATTTCCTGCCGTTAAGCTCTCGGATGATAGTCTGCATGTAATTTTTGCATACGAATCTGCGCGACATGGGTATAAATTTGCGTGGTAGACAAGTCACTGTGGCCGAGCAGCATCTGCACTACACGTAAGTCGGCACCGTGGTTGAGCAAATGCGTGGCAAAGGCGTGGCGTAAGGTATGTGGTGATAATTCGGCTTGAATGCCTGCAATGAGCGCATAGCGTTTAATCGCGTACCAAAAGTTTTGGCGACTCATCATTCCACCGAGTTGAGTGAGAAATAAAGCATCGGTTGCGCTTTTGTATAAGACGGGGCGCGCTTCGGCTAAATATTTCTCGATCCATTCCACCGCCATTTGACCTAAAGGGACTAAGCGTTCTTTATTGCCTTTACCGGTAATTCGTAAATAGCCTTGTTTCAGATTGATCAGTTCTAATCTTAAATTTAATAACTCAGAGACACGTAAACCACAGGCATACAGCACTTCGAGCATGGCACGATCACGTAGACCCAATGCGGTGTTGAGGTCTGGGGCATTAATCAGGGCTTCAACATCTGCTTCAGATAAATCCTTTGGTAGGGCACGACCCAATTTGGGTGTTTTATGGATTGCAACAGGATTGTCACTGCGTATTTTTTGTTCACGCAAGAACTTGAAAAATGAACGCAGTGCAGAAAGTGAGCGGGCGATCGAGCGAGGGCTTTTTCCTTGTTTAGTCAGGCTAAGCAAGACATCTGAAATGTCGTCACTGCTCCAATCAGTCATGACATGCGTATGACACCCACTGCATTGAATTAAATCAGATAAATATGCATTTCGAGTGTGTGGACTGACGGTTTGAGCTATTAAATCATCACGATATCCGTGTAAAAAACTGAGTGATTCTGGAATTTGGACAGGGGTTGGAATACGTGGTTTTTTATTTAACATGTGCTGCTCATTTTCGAAATTAAACCAAGAAATCACAATGGTTTAATGCAATGTAATTTAAAAAAATAGTCGTGTCGATGCTAGATTGTTAAATGAGAATTGAAATCGAATCCGATTTGTTAATTATTCTCATTTGTTTGTATAATATTCAAAATTTTTTAGGGTTAGTTGCGTGCGATTATCTGATTTGAAAGTGAAACAAAGCGCAGTCATTCATAAGGTACATCGTAACCAGAATGGCAACAATGCTCCGGCTGATTTAGTCGCTAGCCGTTTAGAGACTTTGGGTTTTGTTCCCGGAACAAAAGTACAGGTGATTACCAAAGGTATTTTTGGTGGTGACCCGATTTTAATTCAAGTTGGGTTTACTCGTTTCGCACTGCGAAAAATAGAAGCTGAAAAAGTGGAAATAGCAATGGAAGGGGCATCAGCATGAGTGATGCGTTACGTATTGCCCTCGTTGGTAATCCAAACTGTGGTAAAACTTCATTATTCAATCATTTAACGGGTACACGTCAGAAAGTTGCGAACTATGCTGGGGTAACGGTTGAGCGCAAGGTTGGTCAATTTACGTTGCCATCGGGTAAATCTGTTCGAGTTTTGGATTTGCCGGGGACGTATAGCTTAGAAGCGACGAGTCCTGATGAAGCCATTACGCGTGATGTCGTGCAAGGTAAAATTGCAGAAGAAGGGCATCAAGATGTCTTTTTATGTGTAGTTGATGCGACAAACTTAAAATTGCACCTCGGTTTGGTCATGGAAATGATCGATTTGGGTCGTCCAATTTTACTTGTCCTCAATATGATGGATGAAGCACGCCGTCGTGGCATGCAAATCAATACCCAAAAGCTGTCTCAGCGTTTGGGCGTTCCTGTTGTAGAAACCGTTGCTGTACGTAATGCGGGTATTGAAAACTTAATGGGTGCTTTGGATGCTGAAGGTTTCAGAAAACCAGATGCGTCATTAAGTGATACCAATCTTTCTGGAACTAACCACGAAAAAATTGAACAAATTTTAAAAGACGTGGTGATGTTTGTTGATCATGAAGATAAACGCTCAGACTTCCTTGATAAAATTTTTCTACATCCAGTCTTTGGTTTAATTACCTTAGCGGTGATGATGTTTATTATCTTCCAAGCGGTGTTTGCGTGGGCTGCGCCGTTTATGGAAGGTATTGAATGGGTGCAGGATTGGGTTGGTGAAGCCGCAGGTGGCATGATTTCCAATCCATTACTACAGAGCTTGGTTGTTAAAGGGATTATTGAAGGTGCGGGTGGCGTAATTGTCTTCCTCCCACAAATTATTATCTTATTCTTCTTTATTTTGGTTTTAGAAGAATCAGGCTATTTACCACGTGCAGCATTCTTGCTAGATAAGCTGATGTTTAAAGCGGGTTTGAGTGGACGTGCTTTTATTCCTTTGCTGTCGAGCTTTGCCTGTGCTGTACCGGGCATCATGGCAACCCGGAGTATTCAAGACCCTCGAGATCGTCTGGTAACGATTTTAGTTGCTCCATTGATGACCTGTTCGGCACGTTTACCGGTTTATGCTTTGTTGATCTCGGCATTTATTCCACAGCAAATGGTCTGGGGCGTCTTTAACTTACAAGGCTTGGTGTTATTTGCATTATATGCAGCCGGGATTGTGAGTGCCTTAATTGTGGCAACAGTACTGAAATTCTTCCAAAAAGATAAATCGCAGCATGCCTTATTGATGGAACTTCCAAGCTACCGTTTCCCAGATATTAAGAGTGTTTGGATTGGTTTACTGGACCGTGCCAAGATCTTCTTGAAACGTGTTGGTGGCATCATCTTCGCTTTATCGATTTTGTTATGGTTCTTGTGTACCTTCCCGCAACCGCCAGAAGGCGCAACCTTGCCGGATATTGATTATTCATTGGCAGGTATGCTTGGGCATGTGCTACAACCGATCTTTGCACCATTAGGTTTTAACTGGCAGATCTGTATTGCCTTAATTCCAGCGATGGCTGCACGTGAAGTTGTTGTAGCGGCATTGGGTACGGTGTATGCCTTGTCTGCAACAGATGAGGATGCCATGTCTCAAGGTCTGGCAAATTTAATTAGTAGCGATGGGTCATTGGGTTGGTCATTGGCAACCGGTCTATCATTATTGGTGTGGTTTATTTATGCGCCACATTGCTTGGCGACACTGGCGACAGTTAAACGTGAAACTGGTTCCTTGAAGACGGTGAGTTTCATGACCATCTATTTATTTGGTTTGGCTTATTTAATGGCATTCATCACGTATCAAATTGCAACACGCTATTTTGGATAGTGAATCTTGAATGGCAAAAGCTGAACAAAGGAGAGAGACATGCTTGAATCAATAATTATTGCGGTATTGGTGATTTGGAGTGCTGTCGTGGTGTTTAAGAAGGTATTTCCAAAAACATCAAACTCAGTCTTCACAACTTTATCTGAGCACTGTGCAAACCGTGGTTGGAACAGTTTAGCCAAATGGTTAAAGCCCAAAATGGTCGCAGGCTGTGCAGGCGGTTGTGGATGTTCAGCTTCGGATAATCCATCTGCAAAAAAAGCTGAAGTACAAGCGGTGAAATGGAAATAAGCTCACCGTCAATTGCTTGAAGAAACCGCCCAAGATGGGCGGTTTTTTTACGAGCGGACACAAAAAAACTGCGAGAAAGTGAAAACATAAAAAGCATTCAAAACAGCAAAGTGCTAACATTTTGTCAGATTTAAAAACCGACCAAAAAATGGGGCGAAAATGTTAATACAGCGTGGTGGATTGAAGGTTGTTGCCGGATTAGGGATTTCTGGTGTTTCCGCAGTGAATTTCTTACATAGCCATGGCTACCGCGTTGCAGTCACCGATTCACGAGCAGTCCCACCGGGTCATGATCAAATTCCAAGTGATGTACAAACCAGTTTCGGTCAGTTGGACCAAGATTTATTACTCCAAGCAGAAGAAATTATTATCAGCCCGGGGCTAGATCCAAAATTACCGCAAATTCAGGCGGCCATTGCAGCCAACATTCCTGTGGTTTCAGAAATTCAAATTTTACGTCGTGCGACAGATAAGCCGATTGTCGCAATTACAGGTTCGAATGCGAAAAGTACCGTAACGACTTTATTTGGTCTTATGGCAGCAGATGCAGGCAAAAAAGTGGCAGTGGGTGGCAACTTAGGGCGTCCAGCTTTGGATCTCACCAAAGATGATCCAGAGCTTTATGTTTTAGAGCTTTCAAGTTTTCAATTAGAAACCACGTCGAACTTGGCCGCAGAAGTGGCTGTTGTGTTGAACATGAGTGAAGACCATTTGGACCGTCATGGCGATATGATGGGCTATCACACTGCGAAGCATCGTATTTTCCAAGCGGTGAAAAAAGTCGTGTATAACCGTGATGACTCATTAACACGTCCATTGGTTCCAGATATTACTCCAATGCAAAGCTTTGGCTTAAATGCACCAGATATGAATCAGTTCGGTATTTTACGCGATACTGATGGCACAATTTGGTTGGCACGTGGCCGTGAGCGTTTACTGAAAAGTGCAGACATGTATATCCAAGGGACACATAATGTGGCAAACGCCTTGGCATGTTTAGCTTTGGGTGAAGCGATTGGTTTGCCACTAGAAGGCATGTTGGAAACTTTGAAAACCTTTAAAGGTTTAGAACACCGCTGTGAATTTGTGAAAGAAGTGCATGGTGTTCGTTATTATAACGACTCTAAAGGCACTAATATTGGTGCGACTTTAGCTGCGATTGATGGTCTAGGTGCCGCGATTGAAGCCAAAGGCGGTAAAGTGGCGATTATTTTAGGTGGTCAAGGCAAAGGGCAGGACTTTACTGCGCTACGTGATTCACTTTCAAAATATGCCAAAGTTGCGGTGTTGATTGGTGAAGATCGTCCAATTATTGAAAAAGCGGTTGAAGGGACAACCACGCTGATTCATGCTGAAAGTTTGAAACAAGCGGTTGAGCTGTGCCAACAAAATGCGGTAGCCAATGATGTGGTGTTATTGTCTCCAGCGTGCGCAAGTTTTGATATGTTTAAAGGCTACAGTGAGCGTGGGCACCAATTTGTTGATTGTGTGAATGCACTCGTTTAAAAGAACGATAAGGAAAGTTGTATGGCTGGGTTAGCTCAGACGACCATAAATAGAATAAATGAAGTTGTAGAGCGTTGGATTCCTCGGTTACCTGCCGAGGTCAACGTGCGCAATGTTTTAATGTTCTGTGTTTTGGCATTGTTGTGTATTGGTTCGATCATGGTGGCATCTGCTTCGATGCCTTATGCAGAGCGTATGCATGAAAATGCCTTCCATTACATTTCACGACACGGGATTTCGATTGCCGCTGCCGCCATGGCTGCGTATATCGCTTATAAAGTGCCGTTAAATGTCTGGTTTAACAACACCTTCTTTTTATGGATTGTGACCATTGTCCTGTTAGCTGCCGTTTTGGCGGTAGGTACTGAAGTCAATGGTTCTAAGCGTTGGATTCGGATCGCTGGTTTCACCTTACAGGCTTCGGAAGTCGCCAAAGTCATGATGGCGATATTTACCGCAGACTATGTGGTACGGCGTGCCGAAGAAGTCCGTAATAATATTAAGGGCTTGGTGCGTTTGGCAGTGATTATGGCTGCAACTGTCGGTTTGGTCATGGCAGAGCCTGATTTAGGGGCGACGGTGGTGATTGCCTTAACCATGCTAGGGGTATTCTTCCTCGCAGGTGCACCGTTGATTCAGTTCGCAATTGCCTTTGGTGCGATCATCATGGCCTTTGTGTTCTTGATTTTATTTGAACCTTATCGTTTAGAGCGGTTGATGTCGTTCTCAAATCCATGGAATGATCCATTAGGTGCAGGCTACCAATTGTCGAATGCATTAATGGCTTTTGGTCGTGGTGAATGGTTTGGTGTCGGCTTAGGTCATAGTATTCAAAAAATGTCGTATTTACCTGAGGCACATACCGACTTCATGTTGGCGGTTTTGGGTGAAGAATTTGGCTTCTTTGGGATTTTGACTGTATTGACGCTGTCATTTGTGATGTTGGTCTGCTGTATTCGCATTGGTCATCGTGCCTTGCGTCATCAATACTTACGTGCAGGCTACTTGGCTTATGGCATCAGTATTATCTTCTTGCTGCAAATTTTGGTGAATGCAGGCATGAACATGGGCATGCTTCCAACCAAGGGTTTGACCTTGCCGTTTATTAGTTATGGGGGGTCTTCTCTGATTATCTGTGCGGTTATGGTGAGTCTGATCTTAAAGATCGATGCGACGACCAAAGAAGTGAACCCAAGTAAAGAAGAATCAAGCTTCTAAATTCGTATCTCGTTGCGGATCGGGAGATGCATGGTGGAGGACACTCGCCGGCATCTCCGTTCCACAATGGAGACATTTGACCAAGCTCGCCTTGGCTTTAGATAGTGGAATCAATGGAATAAAAAATAAAGAAAAATAATTACGTTGCTGTTTTAACTCATACTGAGTTCTACTGCGGCACACAGGGCAAGTAAATTGGCTCTTTTCAATGACTTTGGTTTTCGGACCAAATCCAAAAATAAAAAACATTAGGCTCTCCAATGGTCGATTGATCACTTTATTAAAGCATAATTCAATTGAATATCGAGTGATTGGCGCAGATAGGGATGTGGGTTTATTGATAGATTTGAGGCAATGCTGTGCCATGGGGAATTTGTTGAATATCCCACTGCGCAATCGCCTGTTGTAGCATAATACGTGGCGTATCCAAGTCGACTGGCGGTTGGTGTAGGGCTTGCAATGCTTGTTGTAATAAAGGTGCCGCTTGGCTTAAATCAAGAGCTTGAGCCATATTCTGTTTTGACAGTTTTTGTCCCTGATCATTCATTGCCAATGGCAAGTGCATGTATTCAAGGCGCGGATAACCCAAAACCTGTCCGAGCCAAATTTGACGTTCGGTATTGTCCAAAAGATCAGCCCCACGTACGACATGGGTCATCCCTTGTAGGTAGTCATCCACCACGACAGCAAGTTGATAATTAATAATGCCATCACGGCGTTTTAAGACAAAGTCACCTAAATCTTGCTGCAGATTGGAGCAATGCGTCCCTTGTAAGCGGTCGGTAAAACAAATGTTCTGTGCATCGACTTTAATTCGAATGGCCTGATCCTGAAGGGGAAGACCAAGATTACGACATGTACCTTGATAGATATGATTCGAACCGAGCATTTTTCGGGTGCATTGACAAGCATAGACCAAGTCTTGGGCATGCAAATGCGCAATGACTTGCTCATAGATTTCAAGGCGGTCTTTTTGGAAAATGATCTCGGTATCTGGTTCGAATTGAAATGCATCAATACAACGTAAGATGTGTTCTTCGCTGCCGGGAAATATACGTGGAATGTCGGTATCTTCGATACGAACCACCCATTGCCCCTGATGGGCACGGGCATCGCAGTAGCTTGCGACTGCTGTAATTAAAGAGCCAAAATGCAAAGGGCCGGTTGGCGATGGCGCAAACCGACCTGAGTAGCGAGTCAGCGAAACATCGTTTCGCCGCTGCGCAAGAGCTGAGCTAGGCTCAGCTAAGGAATCATCGACAGTCACAATTAACCGTTATTTTGCTTCTCTTTGATCTCTGCAAGTGTTTTGCAGTCGATACATAAAGTCGCTGTTGGGCGCGCTTCTAGGCGACGTAAACCAATTTCGATACCACACGTTTCACAGAAACCATAGTCATCATTTTTGATCGCTTCAATTGATTGTTCAATTTTACGGATCAGTTTACGTTCACGGTCACGTGTACGAAGTTCAATCGCAAATTCTTCTTCTTGCGTTGCACGGTCGTTCACATCTGGAAGCGCAGTATTTTCGTCTTGCATGGTATTCAAAGTACGGTCTACTTCTGACATTAACTCAGCTTTCCACGCCAATAAAATGTGGCGGAAATGCTCAAGTTGCCCTTCAGACATGTATTCTTCATTCTTTTTAGGCTGATAAGGTTCAATACCAAATAAGCTTGCAGTAGAACCACCTTCAGTCGCCTTTGGCTTTGATTTGCGCACGCGTTTGGTAGACTTTTCGTCTACTACATCAGTTTGTTCGTCTAAGACTTGATTTTGGTTGTCATTCGCCATATAGGGCATTCCTCATCATATGCATATATCTATACGCAAAAAATATGGTGATATGCAAGTTTTTTATCCACCCAACACAGAGTTTCCTTCTGTGGGGGTCGTCATCATATAGACTTTTTCTGCTTATTGATAGTCTTTGATGTTTGGATTCTAACTATCACTTTTCCTTTAGAAGGCATAAAGTAAAGCAAAAAAATCAAATTGAAAAGTTAATAACCTGAAATTTCAACATTAATTTGAGGTTGTTTCAATTTGACCCGAACAACTTCAGTTTTAAATTCACCATTATCATTCAGATAGAGTGCACGATACCCTGGTAAAGCCTCATCTAAGGCAAAATTTTCACTATGCGGTTTGAACTGAACACTGGTCGAAGGCGTCGATAAAAACTGAATATTGCGCCATTGATTAGACGAGTCTTGATGTACGTGTCCGCATAGTACAATTTTGACATTGTCATGGCGTGAAAGCACATCTATGAGATGTTCAGCATTTTTTAGTTTATGCTGATCTATCCAATGCGATTGCATGGCAAAAGGGTGGTGGTGGCATGCCACAATGATGTGTTGCTGTGGGTGTGCTGTGAGTAACTGATCTAATTGTTCCAACTGCTGTTGTGATACCCAACCATCCACTTTTCCTTTAACCGCACTGTTCAGTAAAATCAGACACCAATTGCCTAATGCGATGCAGTGAGCACGATCTTCCTGTTGATGAAATGGGAAGCAAGACGTTTCGTCATGGTTCCCCGGAATCTGATAAAACGGAAACGGCTGCTGTTGCATATATTCGAGATAACGCGCATAGGTACGCTCTACCGGCACTTGTGCAAGATCGCCAGTATGGACAAGCGTATCGATGTGATGATGGTTCAACTGAATTTGTTGAATCACATCGTGAAAACTCTGCTCTGGATTCATGCGGACAAATTCAAGATCTTCCTGATCCATTAAATGTGTGTCCGAGATCTGGATCAGTGTCCAGTCGTATTGTGGTGTATCCCTTAAAGTCATGTCCTTCCCCTTAGACATTCCTTGTAGTATGTATTTGTTGTTGTAACCATTGCAAGGCCATAATGACAGGTGCGTTTTTTAGCCGACCATTGGTTAATAATTCAGGAATATCAGCATAGTTTAAGATATGCAATTGAATATTCTCTCCTTCATCAGGCATGCCAAAGACTCCTCCATGTTCAGGCAGTTCTGCTTCAGCACTATAAAGGTGGAATAATTCCGCGCAGGCACCCGCAGAGGGATAAAAACTAAATAAATGCTGTAGTGCATCTAATTCACAGCCTGATTCTTCCAAACTTTCACGGCGGATGCAGCTTTCAGCAGATTCATCACCATCGAGCACGCCGGCAATAATCTCTAGTTGCCATGGCGAAGTTTCATCATCAATCGCCCCAATGCGGAATTGTTCAATTAAGGCAAATTTTTGTTGTTGATGACTATAGATCAGCACACCTGCTGCTTCAGGACGATGAATCAATTCACGCTGAATGGTTGGAATCATGCTGTCTTGATGGAATAAGCGGTGTCGAAGCAGAACTTTTTCAACTTGAATAAAGCCTTTATAAAGATGTTCACGCCCTTCAATGCTGTAATCTTTTTTGTTATATGTGGCCTGTTTAATAATATTCATAAGCGCTAATTAGGATGAAATCTTCCATTTCATCCTAACCGAGATTTTGTTGAATACAAAAGATTTTTTTTAAGCTTTACACTTTATGGTACAACTTTTGACCATGTTCATGATAGGCCGCTTTCATGCTTTGTAAACCTGTCTCAATTTCAGGATTAGATTCTGAAGAAAGCTGCATATCTTGCTGATTTTTTGCATAATCTCTCACATTTTGTGTGATTTTCATCGAGCAAAATTTAGGTCCACACATGGAACAAAAATGGGCCGATTTATGTGCTTCTCTCGGCATAGTTTCATCATGCATGCTGCGTGCTGTATCAGGGTCTAAGCTCAGATTAAATTGGTCTTCCCAGCGGAATTCAAAGCGTGCTTTCGACAATGCATTATCACGGGCCTGCGCACCGGGATGACCTTTGGCAAGGTCTGCGGCATGGGCTGCAATTTTGTAGGTGATAATGCCATCTTTGACGTCTTTTTTATCTGGTAGACCAAGGTGCTCTTTCGGGGTCACATAACACAGCATCGCGGTGCCGTACCAACCAATCATTGCCGCACCAATCGCAGAGGTAATGTGGTCATAGCCCGGGGCAATATCGGTGGTGAGCGGCCCAAGGGTATAAAAAGGTGCTTCTTTGCAAACCTCGAGTTGTAGATCCATATTTTCTTTGATCATGTGCATTGGGACATGGCCTGGGCCTTCAATCATGACTTGCACATCATGTTCCCATGCCCGGTGAGTCAATTCACCTAAGGTGCGTAATTCACTAAATTGAGCTTCATCGTTAGCATCTTGAATACACCCCGGACGTAAACCATCACCTAAACTGAATGACACATCATAGGCTTTCATGATTTCGCAGATTTCATCAAAATGCGTATACAGGAAGTTTTCTTCATGATGCGCTAAGCACCACTGCGCCATGATGGATCCGCCACGTGACACAATACCTGTTAAACGGTTGGCGGTGAGTGGAACATAACGAAGCAGTACGCCTGCGTGAATCGTAAAATAATCGACACCTTGCTCGGCTTGTTCAATCAGTGTGTCTTTGAAAATTTCCCAGGTTAAGTCCTCTGCGACACCATCAACTTTTTCTAAAGCTTGGTAAATCGGTACGGTGCCAATCGGTACAGGTGAGTTGCGAATAATCCATTCGCGGGTCTCATGGATATTTTTACCTGTCGATAAATCCATAATGGTGTCAGCGCCCCAACGAGTTGCCCACGTCATTTTTGCCACTTCTTCATCAATGCTTGAGCCGAGCGCTGAGTTACCAATGTTGGCATTGATTTTCACCAAGAAGTTACGACCAATAATCATCGGTTCACATTCAGGGTGGTTAATGTTGGCAGGGATAATGGCACGACCTTCAGCCACTTCTTGACGTACAAATTCTGGGGTGATTTCAGTTAAATTGCGTGCGCCAAAATTTTGACCGGCATGTTGGCGCATATCAACACCTTCACGCTGGCGCTGATTTTCACGAATTGCAATGTATTCCATTTCAGGGGTGATGATGCCTTGTTTGGCATAGTGCATTTGAGAGACATTGTGTCCACGACGAGCGCGACGGGGTTTTGAAATATGCGCAAAACGAATCTCTGCAGTACGAATATCTCGAAGACGCTCTTGTCCAAATTTTGAAGTTAAGGTATCGAGTATTTCCGTATCATTTCGAGACTCGATCCAAGATTCACGGACATTAGGTAGACCTTGATTCAGGTCAATTTGAATATTGGGGTCGGTATAAGCACCAGAGGTGTCATAAACCATGATCGGCAGATTTTTTTCTCCACCCAGACCTGTAGGCGTATCTGTAAGGCTAATTTCACGCATTGGGACGCGAATATCTGGACGTGAGCCTTGGATATAGACTTTCTTTGACGCAGGGAGAATACGAGTGAGATCTTTAGCATCTTGTTCATGTTGAGCAGCGCGATCTGAAGCGGTGAGATTCGTTAATTGGTTCATTGCAATGATCCTTATGAATGACATCAACGAATCAAGCACGACCAAAAACGTGGCAGTTTATCTGATGGATTCACCTGAAAATAAAGGCGTAAAACCAAGAGATAAGAAGGGCTTAAGTTTTTAGATGGCTTGATTCCTACGCAGGTATTAACCTGATCAGGTTCAACGGTACTCATCCTTAAATTTAGCGAACTAAATTTAGATGATCTCAGCAGGAAATTACCTGCGCTCCGTCAAGCTTTGTGCGGATATTAGCATGAAGGCTGTTTTAAAACAGTGTTATTTTTCATCGATTTTGCAGTGCAGAATTTTGGCTAGGCACATGTGCAATTGAACTTGCATTGGCTAAGTAGAGGACTGATTTACACAGATGGCGTCACTAAAACAGTCTTTCTTATAATGCGGATCAGGATTGCGGACACCAATTAAATTCAACAGCTGCGCTTCTGATCGCTGATTAGATGCAGCAGTATTTTGATCTAATAATTTTAAAAATAAACGCGCCTGATCTGCCAATTTGGAGTTTTTTAATTGAGCCAAGCGTTCAATTTCTTCTAAAGAACTGGCTTGAATACTGAGGCGGTCTGAAAAATCATTAGAAACTGGGCTATGTGCCGAACCAATAAATAACAACTGGCTATATTGATATAGTAATTGTTGTGCATCTTTTTTGTAGGGGCTATCTGGATATTGTTTGAGATAGTCTTCCCAAAAAATTGCACGTGTCGCAATCTCTTGTGGCTCAATGGCTAAACTTTGTTGCAGCAAGGCAGGTTGTGCATTTTGTTCAGCCAGTTTTTCAATAAAGACTTGCTCAGATTCTTGCATATAAGGCGCAAAAATTTTGGCTAAATATTCAGGACTACGGCGATAGCGTAACTGTCCTTCACCTGCATCGAACAATTCCACATAGGCTTGGCCTTTATGTTTCAGTAAATACTGATCTCGGGCGGTGAGCTGCTCATAATGATTTTGTTGAATGGTGGGATGCTGAGCCATATCAAAGGCAAATTGTTCGAACGCCATTTGCTGTTGAGCCGTACGTTCAACATGTAAAAAGTTGCGATACATTTGATTGGACAAGCGCAGTAATTTTTTTTGTTCGTCCGCTTTTAACAATGGCAGACAGACTTTGAGATCTTGGTTGATTTGTTCTAAAGCGAAAGTTGTGCGTTGATCATCAATTTCCAGCATATTTTTTTCAAGTTTTTTGCATAGCAAAGACAAATCGACTGCTTCTTTTTGAACAGTCTTATTGTTGGGAAACTCTGGTGCAGGTTCAGGTTCAGGCTGTTGTTGGCATCCATTCAACATACTGAAACATAAAAACATTGCACTAAACTTTGCAGGCAGCTGAAAAAATTTTGACACAGGAACTCGATGCGCTATAGAAGTGGTATTGTCCGATGGAATGACGACTATTTTATAGATGAAACACGTGCAATATGTGTACTATTGTACAGTTCTTTGTTATAGCGTTGTGAGTAGTGTCCGAAAACGACTGAAATTATCCGGTTTTGTCGCATTTGATATAAAAAATTAATAAAAATCATACGGAAATTTGCAAGGATATGATTAGTATCTGCTTAGTTTTAGGCTTGAATATTCAATCTCGGGTATTTGAATATTAGGAATTTACAAAAAAAATGAACAAAAAAGTTGTGGTGGGTCTTTGTTTGCTTTTCACGAGTCAATGGGCGTGTGCGCTAGACCTTGTGCAAGCTTATGAACGTGCAAAACAAGAAGACCCCAATTGGCAAGCCAATAAACTACAATATGAAGCGGATAAATTGAATTTGGGGATTGCCAATGGGAACTTACTCCCGACGGTAACAATCTCCGGAAATGTGACCCGAAAAAATCAAAATTCCAACCAAAGTGGCGCTCAAGCCGGGCTGATCATGCCAGACAGCACCACAACAAGACAAATTGCGCTTACTGCCCGTCAGCCCATTTTTCGTTGGGATGCATGGGAAGGGCTGAAGCAAGTCAAGACCTCGATTAATTTAAGTGAAATCAATCTGCGGATTCAAAAACAAGATCATATTTTAAATGTATCCGAAGCTTATTTTAATGTCCTACGTCAGCAAGCATTGACGGTTGCCAACTTACAAGAAGAACAGGCGCTATCTGAACAGCTGCGCATGATGAATGCTAAATTAAAAGAAGGTTTGGTGGCAAAAAGTGATGTCAGCGAAGCCAATGCTCAATATCAAAATGCTCGGGCCAACCGCATGGCGACTAATGTTCAATTGGTTTTGGCGCAGGAACAATTACAACAGTTGATTGGGCCATATCGAGAAAATTTGGCGGTGTTACGTGAAGATTTTCATTTTGAAAAACCGATTCCAAACAATGTACAAGCGTGGGAAGAACTGGCTCAGGAGCAGAACCTAGGCATTTTACAAGCGCGTATGCAACAACGTTATGCGGAAGATGGCAAACGCGTCGAAAAAGCTGCCTTATATCCTCAGATTGAAGCGGTAGGGACCTATGGTTATAACAAGCAAAGTCCACAATCCATCATGTCGCAAGATGGTCAATTTGATCAGGTGGGGATTGAAATGAACTGGAATGTGTTTAATGGCGGACGGACACAGAAATCCATTAAGCAAGCAGCGATCAATGTTGAAAAAAGCCAAGCACAGGTGGATGCAGCAATTCGAAAAGCACAAACCGATGTAAAAAAATCTTATATGCAAGTCGAAACGGATCAAAGTAAATTACAGGCACGTAAAGCCGCGATGGATTCTTCCGCGCAAGTGTCTTTAGCATCACAAGCCCAGTATCAGGAAGGTCTGAAAACTATGGTTGATGTGCTACTGGCACAGCGTAATGCCTTTTCAGCCCGTCAAGATTATTTAAATTCCAAGTACGATTATTTAATACATGTATTACAACTCAAAGCCTCCGTTGGGAAATTAACGGAAGCTGATTTAGTGGAAATGAATGCATGGTTGGTCGATCAGAAAAATCAGCCATCGATCCTACTAAAGAAATAATCCATGGTCATAAAAGTTTCACAATCAATATGCTTTAATATGGCACTAAAATCTGCCGATTCACGTTGTAGTGGAGACTCGCTTTGCCTAATAATCCTGTTTTAAATCATCACATTTCTTCGCAATTCAATGAAGAGTTGCAGGATGTGCATACCAAATTTATGACCATGGGTGGTTTGGTGGAGCAACAGGTTGCAAATGCCATTCATGCCTTATTGGATACGGATGCAACGATGGCGATTGATGTTCAATTTCAAGACAATACGGTGAACCGTATGGAAACTGAAATTGATGAAGCGCTCACCCTAATTTTGGCGCGTCGTCATCCTGCTGCGATTGATCTACGCATGGTGATTGCGATGTCGAAAGCCAACACCGATTTAGAACGGATTGGTGATGAAGCGGCAAAAATTGCCCGTATTGCACAAAGCTTGTGTGAAGAGGGTGGTTCACCGCGTGGTTATATGGAAACACGTCATATTGGCAACCAAGTCCGCGTGATGATTCATGATGCGCTCGATGCGTTTGCACGTTTGGATGTAGATCAGGCTTTACGTGTTCTTTTGGCCGATGCTGATATTGACCGCGAGTACCAATCGGCAACCCGTACCCTCATGACGTATATGATAGAAGATCCACGGCACATTACTCGGGTCATGAATGTACTTTGGGTGCTGCGTTCACTTGAACGTATTGGTGACCATGCTCGAAATATCTCTGAACAAGTGATTTATATGGTGAAAGGTCTAGATGTCCGTCACACCAGTGTTGAAGAAATTGAGCAAAAAGTTCAGCGTTAATTGATTAACATCAAGATGAACGAAGCCCATCAAATGATGGGCTTTTTTCGGTCTAAATTAACTATGTGTTTCTTCGTCTTCTTCAAAAGTCCGGGCAATTTTGTCAATATTTAAACTTTTCGCCATCGCATCGAAGATTTGCTTATAAGCACCTTCTTGATGGTACAAATCATGATGCTCCCCGTGTTCTACGATTTGTCCGTCTTTCATCACATAGGTGTAATCGGCATCGATAATTTGCGACAAACTATGTGAAATCATGATGACGGTACGCCCTTGTTTAATTTGATCCAGACTATTTTTAATTTGTTCAGCAGCGATCGCATCTAAACTTGCAGTCGGTTCATCTAAGAAAATAATCGGCGGATTTTTCAGGAACATACGTGCCAAGGCAATACGCTGTTGCTGTCCACCTGAGAGCAGCAAGGCATCGGCTTCATAGGCATGCGGCAGTTTTAAGATCTGATCATGGATCGAGGCTTTCCGTGCTGCATCGAAGACTTCTTGCTCTGTAGCTGTACTTTTTCCATAGCGAATATTTTCAAAAATTGAACCTGGGAAAATATGATTTTTTTGTAAAACCAAACCAATATTTTCACGTAAATACTGC
This sequence comes from Acinetobacter sp. YH12039, assembly GCF_013420015.1. Lineage (NCBI taxonomy): Bacteria > Pseudomonadati > Pseudomonadota > Gammaproteobacteria > Moraxellales > Moraxellaceae > Acinetobacter > Acinetobacter sp. YH12039. The sequence goes on from NZ_VOZA01000011.1 coordinate 70,864, forward strand.
GTATCAATCTGTTCTAAATCGATGCCATCGAGTTTGATATTGCCCGCTTGAGGATGATAAAACTTATCCAGTAAGCTAATTAATGTCGATTTACCAGCCCCAGATAAACCAACCAAGGCGGTGATTTTGTTCGGTTGGATGGTCATATTGATGCGGTGCAATGCCTGAAAGCCATTGGGATAGCTAAAGTCGACATTGCTCAATTCAAATTGACCTTGAATCGGAGGCTGGGCAGTGCCACTGGTTTCAATTTCATGATCCGCTTCTAAGATGTTAAAGAAGCTTTCTGAATAAATCATCGCAGAGTTAATTTCATCATAGATACGATGTAGCGAGCGAATCGGGGCAGAGACATTATTAAATAACAACACGTGATACATAATCATCCCGATACTCATTTGCCCATCCAAAACAAAATAGGCCGTCAGAATGATGATCAGCACTACACCGACCTGTTCAATAAAGGTTTTGAGTCCGTCAAAGATATAACTGGTTTGCCGTGTCTGCATCTGGTTTTCAGTCAGCGACTTTTGCAGATTTAATTGCTTTTTCGATTCGACGGCTTCTTTGTTAAAAGATTTAATGACCGTTATCGAATTGATAATACTCAGAATACCCTGATTTTTCTTTTCAAAATTATCGCGTAGGGCACGGCGTTTGCCTGCCAGTTTTTGTGATTGTTTAAAGGTCAGCCAAAAATAAATCGGCACGATAATTGTGGCCACCACGCCAACCCAAACATTGGCATAATACATTAAGCCCAGTGCAATAATGGCACTGGTAAAAAGCGGTAAAATATCAATAAAAAAGATTTGAACCAATCGTGTGAGCGAGCTGACACCCCGATCAATTCGAGTTTGGAGCTTACCTGCTTGGTTGTCTTGTTGATCGAAGAATGCCAATCGATAGGTGATAAATTTTTCAATAATGCCTTGGGACAAATCCTGAGAAATTAAAATACGTAACTTTTCACCAAACGATTTTTGTCCAAATTGCACGATGGCATTGATGACTTCTTTTCCCAGTAAGACTACGGTGATGGTGATTAATATATGCCAACCATTGGCTAGACCGAGGCCTTGTTGTAAAAGCTGATTGATGCTGTCTACGGCATATTTGAGTGTCAGGGCATTCACCTGTGCCGTAAGTGAGCCAATTAAGGTCAAGATCAGCGTCACGACCACCAGCCAGCGGTATGGCTGTACGAATGGACGTAATTTTTGGAAAAGCTGCCACAAGTTCATAAGCAATTATTTTTATTGTGAATATGAGCTTTAGTCTAAGACTGAAAATTCTATGCGACAAGTAATGACAATGTTTTGATTTGTGACGAGCGTTTTTCGGCTAAGATATTTTTTAAATGTGCTCACGACATCAGCATCACGCTGCTGTGCCAAACAGTGTTGAGTTGAACCGATGAATTTTGAATTATTTACGCCTGAACCGCATGCAAATCTGTTGCCCTATGATGGTGAAGTTGAAGATTATGGATTGATCTTCAATGCTGAAGACAGTGAAAAATATTTACGCTATTTCCTCACGCAGTTGGCTTGGCAGCATGATGAAGTCATTTTGCATGGACAGTATTTTCAAACGGAACGAAAAGTGGTTTGGTATGGAGATGCTCATTATGAGTATCACTATTCAGGCATGCAAAAGCAGGCATTGATCTGGAATCCAGCTTTACTGCGCTTAAAGCAACATATTGAGCAACGGGTGGGTCAGACGTTTAATTCCTGTTTGGCCAATTTATACGAAAATGGTACGCAAGCGGTGGGGTGGCATAGTGATGATGAGCCATCTTTGCTTTCACCCACACAGCAGGTGGTGATTGCATCCTTGAGTTTTGGGGCAAGCCGAAAGTTTTGCTTTAAACATAAAAGCACTCAAGAGAAAGTACAGCTTTTACTGCAAAGTGGACAGTTGATCGTGATGCGTGGGAAAACCCAACGGTATTGGAAACATGCCCTAATGAAGTCGATGAAAGTGACCGAGCCGAGGGTGAATTTAACCTTTCGTTATTTCTATGATCAACAGCCATAAAAAAAGCCCATATCTAGATGAGCTTTTTTCTTTCTCTGAGGAAGAGTATAGCGCCAATCAACTAAAATCATGGAACACATAGTTGAGATGACTGCTAAAGAACAATAATCATATTATGATAATCTTTCTGGAATTTATAATTAATAAATTCAATTAATAATATAAATTTATCAGATTAATTAAATATCATCTTTACAATATCGCATCAGTTGTGCGCAAACTGATCAGATTTAAATGGCGTCCGATTCTTCCATCAAACTGCTGTATTTTTTCTCAATACGCGCTGTACAGTCTTGCATCATTTCTACGATTTTTTGAAAATTCATAAATTCAAAACGATTTTTAGACGCCAATAGGGTCAAAGCAAGTGGGGGTTCTTTACTGGAAAATTTAATCGGAATCGATAGGCTCGACATATTCGGGTCAACTTCACCATTGGAAAAATAATAACCCTGCTTTTTAATCTTTTTCATTTGCTGCATAAACTCTTCTTCATTATGCGCAAAACCAACTTGAGATAATTCGTCAGCAAAACGGTGGTAATAATCTAAAATCCGTTGCTTAGGTAACTGAGACAAAATCACTTTAGACGATGAGCCTTTATACATCGGACGCGGGCTACCTCGACCATAAGCCAAGGCTGCATAGTCCTTATAAAGTTCATGATGCACATCAATACAAGAGTCGATATTTAGATGCGTCAATAAGCAACAAGACTCTGTGCGTTCCACAATTTCTTTCATGAATGGAATGCTAATTTGCACCAATGGATCGGTGGTGCGAGAAATAAAATCAAGCACAGCAATTTTTGAACCCAGTGTGTAATCGCCAGAAGTCCCACTGAGGCGCTGCAATAATTCAGCAGAAACCAGTTCTTTTAAATAGCGATAGCTCGTTGGTTTAGATAAGCCTAATTCTTCACTAATAATGTCGACATTGATGATGGGACGAGCAACTGAAAATAAGTCGAGTACGGTGAGAATTTTACCAAAACTGGAAAGCGCCATAAGAACCTGCTTGGTCACAATAAAAAATGAATCGTTAAGTTACTTTATAACAAATTGCTCGGCCTGATGTTGCGCTTTTCTACAATGGAAATGAAACAAATCTGAAATATCACAGGGTTTCTTGGGTCATCCTGATAAAAGCATAGTAAAAACCTGAAATACTCATTTAAAATATAGTTGAATTATCAAAATAAGATATTTTTATTGACTTTATTTTGTTTTTTTAGCAAAATTGCTATGAAAATATCCTATATTGAATAAATATTGCCCATATGTTCGATGCGCAGGCAATGTTGCACATTACTTTTTGTATTCAAATGGTTTGAAACACGATTTGAATCGCTTCTTTACTTATTGAAATTTCTAGTCATTCCTGTGCCGTGATACAGGTTGTGCTGTCGAATGTTTAAGCATTCGATACGAGGCCGTTTTCACTAAAAAGAAGCAAACCGACGAGATCAATCATGCTGCTGACGAAACAAATACTCGCTTTTCGGCCCAATAAAATGGACTGGATTTTTGCGACCAAAACGTTCATCGCGGGCATGTTGGCATTGTATGTGGCCTTTGTACTGAATTTGGCTTATCCGATTTGGGCGATTGGCACCGTTTTCGTGATCGCGAATCCATATTCAGGGATGACGTCTTCAAAAAGTTTGTATCGTGTATTAGGAACATTCTTAGGGGCGGCCGTGTCGGTGGTGGCACTGCCACATCTCATCCATATGCCTGTCCTGTTTACGGTGTTTTTAGCGGTTTGGGTTGGGTTTTGCCTGTATTTGTCACTGCTAGACCGTACGCCTCGTAGTTATGTTTCCATGTTGGCGGGTTATACCACGGTCATTATCTGTTTTAACGTGGTGTATTTTATTGATACCGCTTCGATCTTCGATATGGCCTTGGGGCGTTTTCTCGAAATTACGGTGGGTGTGGTCTGTAGTGCCATCGTGACCACGACATTATTTCCAATGCATATTGGCCCTGCAGTCGAAACACGCGTGAGCAAAACCTTTGCCGATACCAAAGAAATATTTGATCAGATTTTATTAGAGCCTGCCGAACTAGAAAATTATTCAAAAAATCTCGGCAATATTGCACGAGATATCGCGGATATACATGTCATGGCGGTGCATTTGTCATATGAAAAATCTACCTTAAAAGGCATGACACGTCCATTGCAGGAAATCTTGCATCAGTTGAGTTTGTTGGTCAGTAACTTGGTGGCCATGTCTGAACGGATGAAACAATTAGACGGTCTGGACACACATTATCGGACGGCACTCAAGCAAGCCCATGAACATATTGCCGCGTTTTTATTAGATCAACATCAGATTGAGGAAAGTGAACTTAATCAATTGCCTGAACAGTTTGAGCAAGATTTTCAACAGATTCAGGCACAGGCATTGCCATCACAACAGGTGATTTTGGGCAGTCTAAAAATGGATATTCGCCATTTTATTCAGAATATTCGTGCGATTCGCTTGCTTTGGCAGCGGGTACAGCAAGGCGACTCCACTTTACCAGCTACACTGACCGCCTTGGGCAATAGTCATTATCCGACTTTGCACCGAGATGCGGGGGTTGCCATTCGTGGCGGGGTGTCTGCATGTTTGATTATTTTAATTTCTACGGGTTTTTGGATCGTTAGTGGTTGGAAAGCTGGATTTATGATGGCCGAAATGGCTGCGATCAGTGCCTGTATTTTAACTGCAATGGATAACCCTGTTCCTGCATTGAAAATGTTTATTCGCGCCAATATGTATGCGGCGTTCATGGTGTTTATCTACGCCTATGGCATTTTCCCGCATGTGACCGCTTTTGGGCAGTTGATCGTGGTGTTAGCACCGTTTGTGATGTTCTGTCTGATGCTGTTTTTACATCCGCCTTTGATTGGGATCAGCTTGCCGCTTTTGATGGGCACCATCATGGGACTGAATTTTCAAAACCGCTTTAGCCTCGATCAGGTGTTTTTCTTTGATGCATCGATTGGGACGGTTTTGGGACCCATTATCTCGGTATTTATTATTCATTTAGTACGTGCAATGTCACCAGATATGACGGCCCAACGCATACTTTCACAGCACTACAAAGCACTGCGTCAGGCTTTATATCTGCCGTACGGCTTACCGTTTCGGGTGCATTTACGCAGTATGTTGGACCGAATCGGCATCCTAAACAGCAAAATGGTGCAATCAGGGAATTTGAAACAACAGATCGAGTGGGCTTTGGTGGAAGCCAGTGCCGTGATTGATTTGACCCGCTTGCAAGAACTCATGAATAAACTCGATCCGAATGATGCACTGGTCAGTGAACTTGAAGAGTTACAACAAGATTTAGATGACTATTTCCGTGCCATGGAACAAGGGCAAAAGAATGTGTATATGAGTTTGAAACAACAAATTGTAGAGCGAATTCAACGATTGAATCAGGCCGTTCAGGGTCTTGAAAACGACGATGTTATGCATCGAATTCAGTATTCACTGAACAATATTCAAAGCAGTTTGTGTCATGTCCTAACACAGCAGACTCCAAATCATTTACAGGTCGAGGCACAACATGGGTGAGCTAAATGTGTATGGCGTCTATGTGCCCATTCTATTGATTCAAGCGGTATTGGCCTATCTGTTATTGCGGGTCATCATGCGTTTGCTTGACCGATGGATGGCGCCAGATTGGGTGCCGATGCCCAATATTTTTTATTTGGGTGTATTTGTGATGTTGCTTTGGCTGGTGCATGAAATCTTTATTTTCTGCCAGTTCTAAGCCCCTAAAAAATGAAATGATTGAGGTAATCGTATGACCAATTTGAATGTCCGAAAATATGTTCGGCCTGTATTGTTGATAATCGTGCTATGTGGCGCATTACTTGCGCTGAAACATATTTGGGACTACTACAATTCGGAACCATGGACGCGTGATGGACGGGTACGTGGTGACGTGATTCAAGTGTCATCGGATGTTTCAGGTTTGGTCACAGACGTTTTAGTTCAAGACAACCAACAAGTGAAAAAAGGCCAAGTGCTGTTTCGTATAGATGTGGCACGTCAAGCTTTGGATGTTGAGCAAGCCAAATCTGACCTGGCGAAAGCCAACGCAGGACTGGCAGGGGCTGAAGCGCAGCTTGCTGAAGCCAAAGCCAATCTAGTGAAGTCACAAGCCAATATTAATCTTGCAGATAAAAATGCAAATCGTTATGCAAGTTTGATGGACGGTGCGATTTCAAAACAAGAACAAGATCAAATGTTTGCAGTACGTGATCAATCACATGCAGAGCATGAGCAAGCTCAGGCCGCGATTGAACAAGCCAAAGCCAGTGTGGTGCAGCAAAAAGCCCTAATTGAAGCAGCGAATAGCAGTTTGCATTTGGCTGAGTTGAATTTAAAACGTTCGGAAGTGGTTGCACCGACTGATGGAACATTGTCTAACTTTGAACTCAAAGCAGGGAATTACGTCAAAGTAGGACAAGCCGTGGCGGCTTTAATTGATCGTCAACAATTGTATGTTGTGGGATATTTTGAAGAAACCAAACTGGATAAAATCTATGTTGGCGCACCTGCAACAATCCAACTGATGGGAAGTTCTGAAGTTTATAAAGGCCATGTACAAGGCGTTGCCACAGGGATTGAAGACCGTGAACGTACGTCGACTGATGGTTTGCTTGCTAATGTTAATCCAACCTTTAGTTGGGTCCGTTTGGCACAGCGTGTACCAGTGAAAATTGTACTGGATGAAGTGCCGCATGATCAGTTGGCTTTTGTCGCGGGTCGAACCACTACGATTCATATTGTGGATAAAAACTAAGTTATCCCCAATCATTTCATTTGCGCAGCATTGAGTGATCAATCTTGCGCATAAAAAAGCATCCTTTTTCGGATGCTTTTTTATTTGCCTGTTTGTTGAAAGCGCTTAAGGTTTCAGTCCCACTGGATTTCGATACCAACTTTCAATAAATAATGCTGCAGCAAGGCTGTCGGCAGAAAGATTCTTCGCACGGCCTTGGGCTTGATAATGATCTAATTCATCACGCGCTTCACGTGTAGTTAAGCGTTCATCGACCATCAAGGTTTCAATATTGGTTTGGTGGCGAAGGCGTCGTGCAAATTTACGCGCACGTGTGGAGAGTTCAGATTCGCTATCATCCATATTGAGCGGTAGACCCACGATAAACAAATCCGGCTGATACTGTTTCACAATCTTGAGTAGATTATCCCAATTGGGAATGCCATCTTTCATGGGAAAGAGTGGTAGAGGATTTGCACTTTCAATCAGGGCTTGTCCCACAGCCATTCCTGTTTTTTGTGTGCCAAAGTCAAAGGCCATAATCATTTGATACTGTGGTAAATCAGGCATGTCCAATCTCAGATGATAACCACATGCGGTCTACCCCCATTTTTTTATAGGCAGCGTCCCAGCGGTCGTCATAAGGTAAGTTAAATATTAAATCCATGTCTGAGTCACAAATGAGCCAATCACCCCGAGCAATTTCTTCTTCTAATTGGCTTTTACCCCAACTGGCATAGCCTAGGGCCACCTGATAGCGACCCACACCTTCATTGTGTGCGATCGCATCTAAAATATCTTTAGAGGTGGTAATACAAACATTTTCACCTACAGCAATAGACGAATGCCATGTCGGTTGACCGGTATGAAGAACAAAACCTGCCTCTGGGCGCAAAGGTCCACCTTGCAACACTTCATGAGGATGCACATTATCTGCCTCAATTTCCAAATCATTCAAGAGTTCTTTGATCTGTAAACCTGATGGACGATTAATAATGATGCCTTGAGCGCCATCTTCATCATGTCGAGCCAAATAAATCACCGTATTGGCAAAGAATTCATCGTTCATTTCGGGTGGAGCAATCAGGCAGCGGTGTGTGAGGTATTGTTTAGTCACCTAATGGCTTCTCCTTATTGGGGTAAGTTTAATTCTTGGGGTGAATTGCATTCGAATAACGTTGTATTTATCAACATACTAGACTCACAAGTTTTCAACAATGAGTTTTTCTGCAAATTCAATATTTGTCATGCTCGACCAGTGAGGGACATGCTAAAAATCTTCATCGTAAAGGCAGGTCTACAATGCGGTGAATTGTAAAGCGATGATTGGTAATTTGAACAACAGCAGTACAAAAGCGAGGAGAAGATATACGTGATGGATGACTGAGATTGCTTAAAATAGCAGGATAAACTGAGGGTAAAACAATGACACATTTTTCAAAAATAATAGGGATGGCACTCTGTGCAAGCCTACCTATTTCAGGCTTTGCAGGAAGTGCTGACTTACAAAAACATGAATCTCAGGTGATTAAAAAATATAAAAACTTAAATTTTTATGAGGTCAATGAAGCGATAGAACGTGAAATTGTGGATGTCATTGCGGCAGATCCGAGCAGTTTTCACTACGGATTTACGCAACTCGAAAAGCAAGGTTTTGTTCATGTGCAATATTCTCCGGATAAAAAACTAAAATTTTATAGTTTTGATGTGTCTGGCGGAGGCACCATGGGGGAGTGGAGCAGCTATGTGCAATATGCAACGGGAAAAACGCAACATTTAGATCAATTTGACTCAGGCTATATCAATCAAATTTTGCCGATCAACATCCAAAATAAAACCGTATATTTGGTGAAGAGTTATTATAAAGGTGATAATTGCAGTGGATTACATCATCTAAGAGCTGTTGAAGTTGGGCCAAAACAGTTACTTAAATCTTATGTATTTCAAACTAAGCAAAAGAAACTAGATCAAATCTCGGTAGATTATGACTGCCATTATGAAACCGATCGTCGTAGCGGTAATGAATATCTCAAAATCAGTCCGAAACACGTGGATGTAATGTTGCTCAATCAACAACATCAGCCGCAGTATAAATATTTACGCTATACCTTAGGCTCGAAAGCCTTTGTGTATCAGGGAGTTGTCAAATAGTGTGTTTAAGAAAAAAGCCTGTGTACTTTGAATACACAGGCTTTTTTGCAAGCATCAAAAATTAACTATGTTGAAATTTTAATTGTCGCAACTGTTTTGCGTGTTGTAAGGTCGTTTGACTAATCTCCACACCACCAGTCATTCGAGCCAGCTCTTGAATCCGATCATCTTCTTCTAACTCAATAATGGTACTGCTTGCAGGATCCGTTTGGCGTTTTTTCACCAAAAGATGTTGGTCAGATTGGGCAGCGACTTGGGCTTGGTGAGTAATACATAAAATTTGAACATGCTGCGCCAAATCAGCCAACAAACGCCCGACAATTTCTGCCGTTCCGCCACTGATCCCGACATCAATTTCATCAAAGACTAACACTTCTGATTCAGTTTTTTCAGCATTCATCACTTGCATGACTAAGGCAATACGTGACAATTCACCCCCCGATGCCACGCGTGCTAAAGGCTGAGCAGGAATACCTTTGTTTGCGGTGAACAGCAGTTGAATAAAGCTCAAACCTTCACTTGAAGCTTGTTCTAGAGGCTCAAATTTAAATTCAAAATGTGCTTCTGGGAGCGCGAGCTGCTTCACTTGTTCAGTCAATTGCTTCGCCAATGGGGTAGATGCTTCACGACGAATATCATCCAAATGCTGTGCTTTGGCTAAAAAGTCTTGATGAGACACTTCCACTTGTTCAGCTAGGGTTTCAGGATCTTCAAGTTGATGTAATTGTTCTAGCTCAAGTTGCCACGCATCATAATCATTTTTTAAATCTTCAGGCTGAGTACGATATTTACGCGCTAAGCGATGAAAAACTTCGAGTTTAGTGTTTAATTCGTCCATACGTTCAGGATCGAAACTTTGACGATCAATAAAATGACGTAAATTTGCTGTCGCATCTTCAATTTCACTTTGAGCGTTCAGTAGCGACGTATAAATTTCAGAAAGTTGTTCACTACGTCCTGCATGCGATTCAATCCGACGAATGATCGCGCCCATTTCTTGATTGATATTTTGCTCGGCATCATCGAGGGCATTTAGACCATAGCTACAGTCTTGCATGATATGTTCATGATGACTGAGACGGTCAAATTCTTGCTCGATTTCTTTGTAGTCCGTTTGCACAAGGTCTTCAAGTTCTTCTAATTGAAGTTCAAGCGTTTCTATCCGTTGCTTACGTGTGGCTTGGGCATCGAGAGCTGCTTGGTGCTGTCGAATGTCCTTTTGCCACTTGCTATAGGCATCACGCACGGCTTGAGCAGGCTGATAAAAATTGTAATAGCGATCTAGCCAATGTTTTGGATAAGGCGGTTCCAAGAGTTGTTGTTGGCTGTGTTGGCTATAGAGTTGTACCAATAAGCGGCCAATTTCTTTTAACTCAGATAAGCTGCTCGGACGTCCATTAATCCATGCTTTGCTGCGACCTGTTGCAAAAATCACGCGACGTAAATGGATTTCGCCAGACTCATCATCTAGTTCGTGTTCTTTGAGCCAAAGCGCTTCAGGGCTGTGCTCTTGATAGCTAAAGGTCGCTGTCACATCGGCTTTGTCTGATCCATAGCGCACGTAGTTGGTATCTGTACGTTCACCTAAGCAAGCTGATAATGCGTCTAGAAGTAAAGATTTACCTGCACCCGTTTCACCCGTCAGGACATTAAAGCCTTGTTCAATGTCGATGGCTAAATGGTCGGCTAATGCAAAATTGATCAGAGTTAAATGTGTCAGCATAAACGCATCCGAGCTGCGAAAAGTTCTAGTTAAAGATAATTAAGTTTTGTTTTGGTCACAAGACAAGTTTTATTTTAAGATGACGAAAAACCTCATAATTCTATCCTAAATTTCAGTTTAATAAGAAATTAGTTTCGTATCTGCCGTAAGCACGCAGTGTAGTGATGCAAAGAGTAAATGATCTTGCATAACGTGAGCTTAAACCACCAACGTCCTGCCAAGTCCTCACAAAACACGTTTGTGTATGTATTCTTGTATTTAATCTAGCGTGTTATTGCCATAAAACGTCATGATTTGGTCATTCAAATCCACCAATATGATTCATCACGCTGCTATTTTTTTGAAATGAGTTTGCAGCGTTTCGATCAACCCTAACTAGGACTTTAGTGGATGAAACAAAAAAGTATTTTGTACAACGGCACAGCTTGTTTTAGACTCTAAATGTTGAGGTGGTGGGATGAAATAGGGGCACATCCAGTACTCAGATTTTTGTAATTATCTATCGCACAGTTTTCAACACAGATTGATTAGTTTTTGCAGCACAATTAAACTACATCGATCAAAATATTATAAATATGCTTTATCTGGAGAAAACGCATGTCAGCACAGTTTGATCATGTATCGGTAATCAAAAAATCAAATGTTTATTTTGGCGGTCTATGCATCAGCCATACTGTGCAATTTGAAGATGGAACAAAGAAAACACTGGGTGTGTTGCTTCCAACTGAACAAGCGCTGACTTTTGAAACCCATGTACCTGAACGTATGGAAATTATTTCAGGTGAATGTCGTGTTCAAATTGCAGATAGCGAAGAAAGCGAATTATTCCGTGCGGGTCAATCATTCTACGTGCCAGGTAATAGCCGATTTAAAATTGAAACAGACGAAGTGTTGGATTATGTGTGCCACTTAGAAGGCTAATGATTCAATCAATTTAGGCACAGTTTTTTAACCTCAAATCGGTTAAACTATGTGTCATAGCATAAATCCTGTAAAGCTTGCTTTGCAGGATTTTTCTTTTTGGCAGCCTATGCTGTGCTCTAGGGATATCATACCCTGTTCAAAAGTTTATCGAAGTTTGCAATTTAGAGGTCGTTCATGGCGAAACCGGAATATTATTATGGCGTTCATTCAGTGGAGTCATTACTGGAACTTGAGCCAGAACGCGTTTTAACTTTATTTGCGTTAAAAGGACGTGATGATCAGCGTTTAAAACGTATTTTTGAGCTTGCAGAACCGTTTGGTGTCAGCATTCAAAAAGCTAGTCGTGATAGTTTGGAAAAACTTGCGGGACAACCGTTCCATCAAGGTGTGGTTGCGGCTGTACGCCCACATCCAGTCTTGAACGAAAAAGATTTAGAGGCTTTATTACAAGCCAATCCAAATGCGTTGCTATTGGCATTAGATCATATTACAGATCCACATAACCTTGGTGCATGCATTCGTACAGCGGCAGCCATGGGTGTTGAAGCTGTGATTGCACCGCGTGATCGTTCAGCGACGCTTACCCCAACAGCCCGTAAAGTTGCTGCAGGTGGTGCTGAAAAAGTGAAGTTTATTCAGGTGACGAACTTGGCACGTACCTTGGCTCAAATCAAAGAAGACTTTAATGTACTTGTGGTCGGCACCATGCTAGATGAAAAAGCGTTGCCGATTCAGAAATTTGACTTCACAGGTACGGGTGTATGTGTGGTGATGGGCGCTGAAGATACAGGTTTACGTCCTATTACGCAGGCGCAATGTGATCAAACTGTGTACATTCCAATGGCTGGTAATTTGCAAAGCTTAAATGTCAGTGTCGCGACAGGTATGGCATTGTATGAAGCATGCCGTCAACGTAATAATGAATTGAAATAGCAGTGATGATGTCTCCCCAAAAGCAAGGTTATTTATATGTTTTCATTACCATGTGTATTTGGGGGGGATTCACCTTAACGGCGCGTTTAAGCGCCAATTGGGGAATCAGTGCTTGGGATATCACGGCACTTCGGTTTGCTTTGGCATTTTGCATCTTAATGCCAATTTTGATTTATAAAAAAGATACGGCTTTTTTATGGAAGAAAGAGCCTTTTATCCTCGCTATGCTCGGTGGGGTGACCTATTGCTTAACGGCCTATAGCGCATTTCATTATGCTCCTGCGGCCCATGCTGCAATCTTCCTCAATGGTTGTATTCCCTTATGTACGGCCATAGCCGCATTCCTGATCTTCAAACAGCCACTCGATAAGCATACCTGGATCAGTGTGGTGATTATGATCTCTGCCATTAGCTTAATGAGCTATTTAATGTACGTCGAGACTGGTGTGGCATTTGGTTTAGGTGATTTGCTATTTTTTATCAGTGCCATTTGGTGGGGGATATTTACGGTATTGCTTAAGCAATGGAGGCTCTCTGCTTGGCATGCCATGGCGGGGGTTGCGGTTTGGTCTGCCGTGGTATTCGTGCCTATTTATCTACTATTTTTCCCTAAACATTGGTCCGATCCTGAGCCATTGCAACTCATTGGACAAGTTATCTTTCACGGTATTTTTGTGGTGATTATTGCGACTTTAACGTATGTAGAGGCGATCAAGCGCCTGGGTGCATTTAAAGCCGGAAGTATCGTAACTTTGGCACCTTTTATTGCTGCAATTTTAGCGGTACCGCTGCTGAATGAACCCTTAAGTTTTGCAATTGTGTGTGGATTGGTCGGGATGGGGATTGGAGCGATTCAACCGTGGAAATGGTTGGGACGAAAGGATAGTCTAGAGCAGCAACTCGAACAACAAAAACAGCAGTCTGAGTAAGACTGATTTTTTATTTAGCTTTTTTCAGCGTGCGCTAAGTACTTGAGATGTAACGGCCGAAGCTGCGCATAAAGATGATCTAAATGACCATCATTCAGCACGATATCATCTGCAATTTTTTGCTTTTCCTGACGTGACATTTGAACTTGAATAATTTTTTGGATTTGCTCGATATTTTGACCATCACGCTGTGATGCACGCTGAATTTGCAATTGTTCTGTGGCATCAATCAGCAAGGTGTGATTGGCCAATTCATGTTGATTGGTTTCAAATAATAACGGCGAAACCAAGATGACATAGGGGCTAGTGGCTTCGTTTAATTGTTGGATAATGGACTGGCGTATTGCTGGATGGGTAATGGCTTCAAGTGCTTGACGTGCTGTAGGATCTTTAAAGATATGCTCGCGTAATGCACGCCGATTTAACTCACCATTTGCAAGTAAAACCCAATCACCAAATTGTTGCTGAATTTGATTCAGTGCGGGTTGACCAGGTTCGACAACTTCCCGTGCAACGATATCAGCATCGACGACTTGAATGCCTTGGAGTTCAAACCAATTGCTTGCAGCAGATTTACCGCTACCAATACCACCTGTTAAACCCAAGACAAATGTCATACAACGACCTTACTGACCCAAATAAATTTTCATAATTTGATCGCCCCATAAAAAGGCGATCCATCCAGCGATGGCAATATAGGGACCAAATGCAAAAGGTTGGTTTTCTTTACGGACTTTGAGCAAAATAATCCCAATGATTGCACCCACCAGTGAAGAGAGTAATACAATCAATGGAAGCAGGAAAGGGCCCATCCATGCACCCAAGGCAGCTAACAGCTTAAAGTCACCATAGCCCATACCTGCTTTGCCAGTGATGATTTTAAATAAATAGTAAACAACCCATAGGCATAAGAAGCCGATGATATATCCCCAAATGGCTGAGGTTGCAGAGGTATAAATGGCATAGCTATTTACGCCAAGCCCGAGTGCAGCCAAAGGAAGGGTATAACGGTCAGGTAAAAGTTGGGTGTCAAAGTCAATAAAGGTTAATGCAATCAATACATAAGTCAGCAGCAGACCAAACAGCATTTGAATAGTTGGACCAAAAACTGCAACGACAATCAGCGCACAGATCATGGTGAGTAATTCGATCAGTGGATAACGGCTACTGATCGAATTTTGGCAACTTCCACATTTTCCGCGTAACACTATCCAACTGATGACTGGAATGTTTTGATACCAACGAATGGGCGTTTTGCATTTTGGGCAGGTTGAAGCAGGGGTGCTTAGTGTGATCTTTGTTTCATCAATAATTGGTTGGTCTGGATACAAAAACAGTTGGCAATCTGTGCGCCATTCTTGTTCCATCATCTTCGGCGTGCGGTAAATCACCACATTCAAAAAACTACCGATGCAAAGACTAAATATCCCAACTGCGATATACATCGCAATTGGGGTATTGATTAAGTAGCTAAAAAATTCAGTAAACAAAATATTTCCTTTTATTGGTATTATCCAATAATTGAACCCATTTGGAAGATTGGAAGATACATTGCAATTACAAGACCACCGACGAGTACACCCAATACTGCCATAATTAAGGGTTCCATCATCGAGGTTAAGCCATCAACGGCATTATCTACTTCGTTTTCATAATGCGTTGCTACTTTGTCCAACATGGCATCCAATGCACCTGATTCTTCACCAATAGCCACCATTTGAATTGCCATAGAGGGAAATTTATCGGTGACACGCATGGCAAATTGCAGTTGTTGGCCAGTCGCCACATCTTCACGGATTTTCATGACAGCAGTTTCATAGACCACGTTATTGGTTGCACCTGCAGTCGATTCAAGTGCATCAATTAAGGGTACCCCAGCTGCAAATGTGGTTGCTAAAGTACGGCTATAGCGCGCAATAATTGCTTTATAAACCAAATCCCCAAAAATTGGTGCTTTTAGTGCTGCTTTATCTAAAAAGTCTCTGAAAGCTTTGCTTCGTTTTTTCGCTTCCATGAAGCCTGCAATCACAGCGCCAAATACAATGATTAAAAGGAACCAATATTGTTGCATCCATTCTGACATGTTAACCACTATTTTAGTGAATGCTGGTAAGTCTGCACCAAAAGAAGAAAATAATTCTTTGAAAACAGGAACTACTTTCACCATCAAAATAATCGTCACAATAACAGCGACAACAATTACTGCAGCTGGGTATTTCATGGCTTTTTTGATTTTTTGCTTAAGCAATTCACTTTTTTCTTTGTAAATGGCAACACGGTCTAGCATGGTTTCAAGTGCACCCGACTGTTCACCTGATTCAACCAAGGAGCAAAATAGGTTATCGAAATACTGCGGATATTTGCGCAGCGCACCAGCAAAGGTATTACCGCCTTCAACTTCACCTTTGATCCCCAAGACCACTTCACGCATGGCTGGGTTTTCTAGGCCTTCCGCCACGATTTCAAAACCCTGAACGAGCGGTACACCGGCTTTCATCATGGTTGCAAGTTGGCGCGTGAATACCGTGATATCCAAAGTGGATACTTTCTTTTTCATCAAGCCTTCGAGAATATTTTTGCGTTTTTCTCGAATGGTTTTAATGGTGATGCCTTGCTTACGTAAAGTGACTTTGGCTAAAGCCATATTACGCGAAGGCATTTCCCCTTTGATTTTCGCCCCTTTGCGATCCACGCCTTCATAACTGAAGGTTGGCATCATCTGCGCTTTTTTTACAGCCATGAATTTATCCTTATTTTTAAATACTAATTCACTTACTCACTGGTCACACGATTGACTTCTTGAAGTGAAGTCACCCCCTGCATGACCTTAATTAAGCCTGAACGGCGTAAATTGTTAAAACCTGCTTGATTTGAAGCTTCGGCAATTTGTAAGGCATTGCCATCTTCCATAATAATTCTTGAAATTTCAGGTGTCACTTTCATGACTTCATATATACCGACACGACCTTTATAGCCTTCACGGCATTCGGCACAACCAACAGGTTGGTATATTTGAAATTCTGGTGTATTTAAATCATCTTCGGTAAAACCAAGTTCCAGTAGACTTTGTTTTGGTACCTCTACGGTTTCTTTACATTGTGAACATAGGCGACGCGCAAGTCGCTGCGCAATGACAAGGTTCACGGATGTCGCGATGTTAAATGAAGGCACGCCCATATTGCGTAGGCGTGTAAGTGTTTCAGGTGCACTATTGGTATGCAGTGTAGACATCACCATGTGACCCGTTTGAGCTGCTTTAATGGCAATTTCAGCCGTTTCTAAATCTCGAATCTCACCGACCATCACAATATCAGGGTCTTGACGTAAGAATGATTTTAAGGCCGCAGAGAAGGTGAGGCCGACTTTATTATTTACGTTGACCTGATTGATGCCTTCTAAGTTAATTTCCACAGGGTCTTCGGCCGTTGAAATGTTGGTATCTTCACGGTTGAGAATGTTTAAACCTGTATATAAAGATACGGTTTTACCGGAACCCGTTGGGCCGGTAATGAGCAGCATGCCTTGTGGTTTTTCTAAAGCCTGCATGAACAGTTCTTTTTGATCCGGTTCATAACCCAACGCATCAATCCCTAACATCGCACTAGAAGGGTCAAGGATACGTAGAACAAGTTTTTCACCAAATAAGGTCGGTAAAGAGTTCACACGGAAGTCGATAGCTTTGTTCTTTGACAGCTTTAACTTGATACGACCATCTTGTGGAATACGTTTTTCCGAGATGTCCATTTGTGACATGACTTTTAAACGTGAAGCAAGACGAGTCGCGAGCTGCAAGGGCGGATTAGTAATTGTTCTTAACACGCCATCGACACGGTAGCGGACGCGGTAAGACTTTTCATAAGGTTCGAAATGTAAGTCGGATGCACCCATGCGAATGGCGTCGACTAGTAGTTTATTGATGTACTTAACAATCGGTGCTTCATCACCCGTTGCCTCATCTTCATCTTCTTGAGATGGATCAGGTGTTTCACTATCTAAATCAAGATCAAAGTCATTATCAAAGTCAAAAGTACTTTCTTCAGCGAAGTTCTGTTCAATTAACTTTTCAAGTTTGTCATGTTCAACAATAATGGTTTCGGTATTCAGCTTACTACCAAATCGGATGGCATCTACAGCTTCAATATTAGTGGGATTACTGATTGCAACGAATAATAAATTGCCATGTTTAAAAATAGGCAAAATACGATGCTTGGTAATGAGTTTATCTTCAAATTCATCACGTATAATTAAAGACGTATCATAAGTTGAAATATCAAAAACCGGTTCACCGAACTCTATCGAGATGGTTTCTGCGATCAGGCGTGCTGAAAGGTGATATTCCTGAATCAAATGCGGCACGATATCTTGATGAGCCTTTTTTGAATTTTGCAGCGCTGCTTGCATTTTTTCGGCAGACAGATGCCCTTCGTCAACTAAGCGACGAATAAACCCCGTAAATCTTGAAGAACCTTGAACTGCTGTCATGCTTTTACTTGCCTATGCTTCAGTCTGTTTATAATTGGTATAGCAAAATTATACTTTTGTTGCACAAAAATACCATATCTTAAAGTGTTGTCACTAGCTAAGAATTGGTAAAAAGCATGAACCAGTCCTTAAATCTGCTTAATTTTTTTACAGAAAAGTGAAGATCTTGGAATGACTGGTGTGGTTCGAAGATGCAAATGTGTTGAAATTTATCTTCAAAATTATGAATTACGTGTAGAATGTGCCCGATTTCATCTTTGTCATGTGGGATAAATATGTCGGGTTCGACGATTACGCCTTGGGTAGTGGGTAACTGGAAAATGAACCCATTGCAAGCCGATGCTGGCGCACTTCTTAAGAATTTTAAGCAATTATTAGATGAACAAAATATTGCTGAAGCGGCATGTCATATTGGGGTTGCACCAACAGCTATTGCTCTGACCACGGTGCAAAATGAATTAACACAAGCTAGCCGTAACATCATAACCGTTGCACAAGACGTTTCTCGCTTCGCAGGTACAGGCGCATATACGGGTGAGCTCAGTGCTGAGCTATTAAAAGATTATGGTGTTGAATTTGTACTGATTGGTCATTCGGAACGCCGTGAAATATTCGCTGATCAACCGCATATCATTAATGAAAAAGTAAAAAATGCATTAAACGCAGGTTTGACTGTGATTTATTGTGTGGGTGAAAGCTTAGAACAACGTGAAAGCGGCCAAGCAGAACAGATTGTGTTACAACAAATATGTGATATTGCTGCTGTTGTACAAGCAGAGCAGTGGAAACAAATTGTGGTGGCTTATGAGCCAATTTGGGCTATTGGCACAGGTAAAACGGCGTCACCTGAAGATGCACAAGCGATGCATGCTAAAATTCGTGAAGGTTTAAGCCAAATCACCCCAATGGGACTTCATACTGCAATTCTTTATGGTGGTAGTGTAAAACCTGAAAATGCAGTAGAGTTGGCAGCCTGTCCAGATATCAATGGTGCGCTCGTCGGTGGTGCATCATTAAATGCAGAGTCGTTTTATAAAATTGCTCAAGCATTTGCAAATACAAAATAATTAGGAGTTCAGCATGCATACGTTTGTGCTGGTGGTACATATTATCTTAGCGATTTTAATGATCGTGCTGATTTTAGTTCAGCATGGTAAAGGCGCAGATGCGGGTGCATCTTTTGGTGGCGGCGGTGCTGCAACTGTATTTGGTGCATCGGGTTCGGGTAACTTTATGACCCGTTTGACTGCAATTTTAACGGCTTTGTTCTTTGTTACGAGCTTGACACTTGCTGTGTTTGCAAAGAAACAAACGACAGATGCTTATAGTCTGAATGCGATTTCTTCAGTACCGACTGCGCCTGCAAAATCGGCTGAAACTTCGCCAACTGCACCAAAAAGCGCTGAATAATTTATTTAGCGCTTTCTTTTTTGACGTGTTGCGACTAGAATGCGTCACAGCTGCGGTGGTGGTGGAATTGGTAGACACGCTACCTTGAGGTGGTAGTGCTTTCGGGCGTGGGGGTTCAAGTCCCCCCTTCCGCACCAACTTATAATCCAGAACATAAGTTGGTGTATGCAGCAAAACTCTGTTGATGCGGGATGGAGCAGTCTGGTAGCTCGTCGGGCTCATAACCCGAAGGTCGTTGGTTCAAATCCAGCTCCCGCTACCAATCAATTCTATTTTTAAGATGCAAACTTTTAAATGGACAGCTTTTAAAGCTGAGAAAACTATTTGCATATTGATGCGGGGTGGAGCAGTCTGGTAGCTCGTCGGGCTCATAACCCGAAGGTCGTTGGTTCAAATCCAGCCCCCGCTACCAATCTTATATAGCACACAATCTATATAAGCAGTTTATCTGAAAGTCATTGTGATGTTGATGCGGGATGGAGCAGTCTGGTAGCTCGTCGGGCTCATAACCCGAAGGTCGTTGGTTCAAATCCAGCTCCCGCTACCAATCCTCTGAGATGCAACTCAGTAGGGCAATTCTTCAGGTTGTTTTAGATTGAAAATGACCAAGAAATTGTATATAATTTTTGCATGTTGATGCGGGATGGAGCAGTCTGGTAGCTCGTCGGGCTCATAACCCGAAGGTCGTTGGTTCAAATCCAGCTCCCGCTACCAAGTTTCTAAAAGAGGCTCACAACTAGGTGGGCCTTTTTGCACAGTGGACTATGGTTTTCTGTGTAATAATGGGGCGATTTACGCCCTTTTTTATTGGCTATCGTGTAGTGTCGACAGTATTTTGGTCAAACCGTCATGTTTCACTACTACTATAGTTTTGCATTGGTCTGTAGTGGTCATTTCGACCATCGAATCGCACAAATTTGACGAGAGTAAATGAAGCTATCAAATAAAACTCAAGCACTTCAGGACTTAATTGCCCCAGCGGTGCAAGCATGTGATGTAGAACTTTGGGGGATTGATTTCCAACCTCAAGGAAAACGTTCACTGTTACGTATTTATATCGACCGTGAAGTTGATGAAAATGCAGAACCTGTCATCAATGAAGATGGCGAAGTTGAGCAAGGCCGTGGTATCGGTGTGCAGGACTGTGTTCGTGTCACTCAGCAAGTGGGTGCGATGTTGGATGTACATGATCCAATTTCAGGCGAATATGCATTGGAAGTGTCATCTCCAGGTTGGGATCGTCAGTTCTTTAAATTGGAACAAATGACGGCATATATTGGTCAGCAAGTCGCTTTGCGTTTGATCAGTGCTGTGGATAATCGTCGTAAATTCCAAGCCAAACTTGTAAGCGTAGACCTTGAAAGCGAAATGATTCAGGTTGAAGTTGAAAAGCAACAAGTATTGGATATTGACAGCCACAATATTGATAAAGCAAATCTGGTTTTCCAAGATTAATTTAATAAATAAGAATCTGAACGAATAGGTGACTTATGGCTCGTGAAATTCTTACCGTAGTAGAAACGGTTAGTAACGAAAAAGGTGTAAGTCGTGATGCAATTTTTGAAGCGCTTGAACAAGCTTTAGTTGCAGCGACTAAGAAGAAATTCTACGAGGGAACTCACTCGGAAGAAGCTCGTCTACGTGTAGAAATCGACCGTCGTACTGGTGATTACCGTACTTTCCGTCAATGGGAAGTGGTTGCCGACGAAGATCACGAAATGCCAGCATGCCAAGATGCGATCTCTGATGTAGATCCTGCAAAATGGGCAATTGGTGATATTCGTGAACTTGAAGTTGAATCGATTGATTTTGGTCGTATTGCGGCACAAATTGCGAAACAAGTAATTGTTCAAAAAATTCGTGAAGCAGAACGTGCATTAATTGCAGATGCTTACGAGTCTAAAGTTGGTGAACTCATCTACGGTGAAGTGAAAAAACAAACCAAAGATGGCTTTATCATTGACTTAGGTGACAATGCAGAAGCATATCTTGCGCGTGAAGAAATGATCGCTAAAGAAATTCTACGTCCTAAACAACGTGTAAACGCGATTTTGTTTAATGTGAACCGTGAAGGCCGTGGTGCTCAGTTATTACTTTCTCGTTCTAAACCAGAAATGCTCATCGCATTGATGAAGAAAGAAATTCCTGAAATTGCTGAAGAAATCATTGAGATTAAGGCAGCTGCACGCCAACCTGGCGTTCGTGCTAAAATCGCTGTGAAAACAAACGATCACCGTATTGATCCTGTAGGTGCATGTATTGGTATGCGTGGTACACGTATCCAAGCGGTTCAGTCAGAGTTAAATGGTGAGCGTATTGATGTAGTCGTTTGGTCGGATGACGCGGCACAGTACATTGCAAGTGCTTTAGAGCCTGCTGATGTATCAGGTATCGTGATTGATGAAGAAGAACGTACTGCAGATATTATTTTTGCAACGAGTGATCAGTTAGCGCGTGCAATTGGCTCTCAAGGTCAAAACGTACGTTTAGCATCTGAATTGACTGGTTACAAGCTCAATATGATGCTTGAAGAAGAATATCACGCACGCCAACAAAACGAAGCGCAACAATATTTAGATATGTTTGTTACACGTCTAGATATTGATGAAGACTTAGCGATGGCGTTGGTTGAAATGGGCTTCACATCATTAGAAGAAATCGCGTATGTTCCTGCGGAAACATTCGATGAGATCGAACTTGATGCTGAAACTGTTGAAATGCTACAAGGTCGTGCAAAAGAAGTTGCATTGGCTGATGCATTGAAACAACAAGAGAACATCCAAGAGCCAAGCGAAGAGCTTGCTGCAATGGAAGGCGTGACTAAAGAAATCGCATATGCGCTTGCCGCTCGCGGTGTGGTAACTGTAGATGATCTTGCAGATCAAGCCACTGACGATATCTCTGATATTGAAGGTTTAGGTGCTGAAAAAGCAGGTCAACTTATTATGAAAGCGCGCGAATCATGGTTTAACTAGGAGGTAATATATGACGGACAAGTCGATTAAGGAGTTAGCTCTCAGCGTGGGTCGTCCAGTTGAGAAGCTGCTGGAACAGGTTCGTGATGCAGGTTTAACACAAACTAAACCTGAAGATATTATCTCCACTGAACAACAAAATGCCCTCGTTAACCATTTGAAAAAAGTTCATGGTCAGGATGCGGGCAATGCAGGACAAATCACGTTGAAACGTAAAACTACCAGTACTGCTAAAGTGGCGAGTACATCGGGCAAGGCAAAAACGATTAATGTAGAAGTTCGTAAGAAACATACATTTGTTAAACCGGATCCTGAGCAAATTAAAGCTGAAGCATTAGCGAAAGCACAAGCTGACCAACAAGCACGTAAACAGGAACCTAAGGTTGAAGCGAAAGCTGAAGAACCGAAGCAACAACCAGTATCTAAAGCGAAACAAGCTTTAGAAGCAATGCGTGCTGCTGCGAAGCAAGAACATGCGAAGCAAGAAACACCGAAAGCTGCGGTTGTTGTAAAACGTAAGTCAAACAACAAGCCAATTACAAAACCTGTTGAAACTCTAGAACAGAAAAAAGCACGTGAAGCTCAAGCAGCACAATTGAAAGCTGTAGAAGAAGCGGCGCGTCGTAAAGCCGCTGAAGAAGCGCAACAACGTACGCTTGAGCAAATGCGTCAAATGGCGTCTAAGTATTCTAACGAAGACACTACTGCGACCATTCGTGTTGTAGATGATTCTCCGCTTGCTGCCGGCCTTGTAGGTCAGGCATATGAAGATTCATTTGCGAAAGAAGACCGTGAAATTAAACGTGGTACCAATACCAACAATTCACGTTCACCTAAAAAAGGTGGTCGTCGTGGTGAAGAGCAATCTTTCCGTGATAACTCACATAAACGTGGTTTAAAAACAAGTCAAGCGAACAAGCATGGCTTTGAAAAACCAGTTAAAAAACAAGTTTATGATGTTGAAATTGGTGAAACAATTGTTGTTGCTGACTTGGCTGCGAAAATGGCGGTTAAAGTTCGCGAAGTTATCAAATCACTCATGAAAATGGGCGAATTGGTTACTCAAAACCAAGCGATTGATCAAGAAATCGCAGTACTTGTTGTTGAAGAAATGGGTCACAATCCAGTACTTGTTTCGGATACACAAGCAGAAGACAACTTACTTGAAGCAGCTGAAGAAGCGCGTGGTGTCCAAACCACTCGTCCGCCAGTTGT
The DNA here is from genome assembly GCF_013420015.1 of Acinetobacter sp. YH12039. Lineage (NCBI taxonomy): Bacteria > Pseudomonadati > Pseudomonadota > Gammaproteobacteria > Moraxellales > Moraxellaceae > Acinetobacter > Acinetobacter sp. YH12039. The sequence continues at coordinate 94,436 of NZ_VOZA01000011.1, forward strand.
GACAATTATGGGTCACGTTGACCATGGTAAAACATCACTTCTTGACCGTATTCGTCGCTCTAAAGTGGCTGCAGGTGAAGCAGGTGGTATCACACAGCATATTGGTGCTTACCATGTGAAAACTGAAAAAGGTATTATTACTTTCTTAGATACACCGGGACACGCAGCATTTACTGCAATGCGTTCACGTGGTGCGAAATCTACAGATATCGTAGTGTTGGTTGTTGCAGCAGATGATGGTGTTATGCCACAAACTGCTGAAGCGATTGACCATGCACGTGCAGCAGGTACGCCAATTATTGTTGCTATCAACAAAATGGATAAAGAGTCTGCTGATCCAGATCGCGTATTGAATGAGTTGACGACGAAAGAAATCGTACCTGAGCAATGGGGCGGTGACGTTCCAGTGGCAATGGTTTCTGCGCACAGCGGTGCAGGTATCGACGAACTTCTTGACTTGATCTCAATTCAAGCCGAACTTCTTGAGCTTAAAGCATCTGAAGAGGGTGCGGCACAAGGTGTTGTAATTGAAGCACGTGTAGACAAAGGACGTGGTGCGGTAACATCGATTCTTGTTCAAAACGGTACATTGAAAGTGGGTGACCTTGTTCTTGCAGGTTCGTCATACGGTCGTGTACGTGCAATGACAGATGAAAATGGTCAACGTATTAAATCTGCTGGTCCTTCGATTCCTGTGGAAATCTTGGGTCTACCAGAAGCGCCAATGGCGGGTGATGAAGTTCTTGTTGTAAATGACGAGAAAAAAGCACGTGAAGTTGCTGATGCGCGTATGGATCGTGAACGTCAAAAACGTCTTGAGCGTCAATCTGCGATGCGTCTTGAAAATATCATGGCGTCTATGGGCAAGAAAGATGTGCCTATTGTCAACGTGGTATTGAAAACAGACGTACGTGGTACTTTGGAAGCATTACACGTTGCACTTGCTGAACTTGCAACTGATGAAGTGAAAGTACGTATTATTGGTTCAGGTGTTGGTGCGATCACTGAGTCTGACGTAACACTTGCTGAATCATCAGAAGCGGTTCTTCTCGGCTTTAACGTACGTGCTGATAATACTGCACGTCAAAAAGCTGATGCTGATGGTATCGACATTCGTTACTACTCGATCATCTATCAATTAATTGATGATGTGAAAGATGCGATGAGCGGTAAATTAGCGCCTGAACACCGTGAAACAATTCTTGGTGTTGCTGAAGTACGTGAAGTGTTCCACTCAAGTAAATTCGGTGCTGCTGCAGGTTGTATGGTACTTGAAGGTACATTACATCGTAATAAACCGATTCGCGTATTACGTGATGACGTGGTGGTATTCCAAGGTGAGCTTGAATCTCTTCGTCGCTACAAAGATGTGGTTGAAGAAGTTCGTGCCGGTATGGAATGTGGTCTTGCGGTGAAAGGCTATAAAGACATCAAAGCACAAGATAAGATTGAAGTGTACGATGTTCAATTGATTAAACGGAGTCTTTAATGGCGGGTAGTCAACGTCTGAAGCGTATGGCGGATACAGTACAACGTGAGTTGTCAGAACTGATCCGTCAGGAGCTGAAAGATCCACGCTTAGGTGGTCTTGTGACCATCTCTGCCGTGAAGGTGAGCCCAGACTTAGGATATGCCGAAGTTTATGTGACTGTAATGGGTCGTGAGCTAGGCGATGAGCAAAGTGAAGCCGCAAATAAAGAAACTTTAGATGTCTTGAATAAAGCATCTGGTTTCTTGCGTCATGAACTGAGCCGTCGTATCAAAACACGTATTACGCCACGTTTGCGTTTCCATTACGACAAAACAAATGCTTATGGCAACTATATGTTTGGTCTAATTGCGGAAGCGGTCAAGGACTTACCTCCTACTGACGAAGCAAAAAAAGATGATGAATAATTCAGTTCGCTGAATGAAAAAAGCCACCTTCGGGTGGCTTTTTTATGTTTGAATGGTCATTATTTAAAAATACCCAATAACACACAGAATTATAACTAGATGATAAAACTAAGCTTGAAAATGACATTGGATAGTCCAGTCTATACACACAATATAATAAAAAAAATCATGCTATTGAGCAGCATATTACTCATCACTATGCCAAGTTGGGCATGTTTAAATACCTATGTAGAAGATTTTTATACATCTGATCTCTGTACACGACAAATTTCATAGGATCCTTGTCCTATCAGGCTTTTTCTTTCTTAAAATTGCTAGCACTTTCTTAAATTCTTCTTTTTTTCCAAAACCAATCAAACGTAGAATAGCCATTTGAACATAGTCCAAACCGTAGCGAAATAAACTTACTGAAAGTCGTCCATGCTTCTTTATTTTTATCGCTTTTTTCCGATCATGTTGCCATTCACCTGTTAAATAGCACCAACAGAAACTGATAGCTAGCACTGCTATCAATTTCTTGACTCGTCTAGGGTCTGTTAAACGAGTATTTTCAAGATTGAATCCACGTCCTTTGAGACAACTAAATAACGTTTCGATTTCCCAGCGTAATGCATAATCACGAATAGCAGAAGCATTAAACATAGGAGAAACAACAAGTAAAAGCTCTCCATCTTCTAATCGTAGCGCACTAATATACAGTTTCACTCGACCAACCCAAATACGTCGTTTACGACATTCAGTTTGACCAACTTGAAGATGACGAAATAAATCACTAATTTTATGATTCTTGG
>NZ_VOZA01000111.1:0-2365 GCF_013420015.1 Acinetobacter sp. YH12039
ATATTATTGGTTTTTCATTCCGATTTAAACAGAAGGCACAGCCAAAAAAACAACAAAAAACCGACCCTAAACGAGATCCAAACACACCTGATTTCTTTGTCGAAATGACCGATGCACAACGGCATTTGTTTGCACACAAATTATCTGAACTGCCCGAAGTTGGTAGCGAATATGCAGAGATCGGAGAGTCATCCGAAGACTTTACGAAACGCCTTGCAGACATGCTTTTAGAGCCAAAAAAATTCAGGATGTTTTATCCGCTACTGGAACAGCTCGGCTTTGGTTCTAAGAAAATCCAATCAGCACCAATCAAACAGGTCGATGAACCTAAGTTTATAGATTTTCCAAATATGCAGATCAACCGAATTTCTTACGGCATGTCCAGAAATAAAAAATTCAAACATTTGAAGCAAGAGAATGAATCACCTAATGATTTTATGCAACGGCTTTGCATCATGCTAAAAGACCCAAAACAGCAACTTCAATTTTACGATTTCCTAAAATCTAATCCTTGAGTTTCCCCCTCTAAAAAAGATTTCAAAACGCCCCAACTTTTGGGGCTTATTTTTATCTTTTTCAGAGGCCGTTTTTTTGTTTCTCGGAGAGAAACGCGGAAGCGTGCATTCCCTCCTGCTGTCGGAAAATGATAAATCCCCCAAACCGCTAAAAGTTGCCGATCGGCAACTTTTAAAATATCAAATTTTCACACATGGCTTAAAACCGCCTAAAATCGCCTTTAAGCGCACTTTTCTTCAAAACAGGGAAATCTAGCTAAACAGGGCTAAAAACGCCAATAAACGCAAAATAGGAGCATTTAGACCATGAAATTGAGTGATGCTGAAAAAAATAATCGTTTGTCAGAGGTGTTTTTAAAGAAATCAGATCGAGAATATTACGATTTAGAAATCACTGAAGATCATCAAAAACTTTATGATCAGTACGTTTCAGGTGATTTAAACAAGCAAGATTTTGAAGAACAACTAAACAAATTGATCAAGTAACCGAGCGAGTGTCTACGAGCGACTGAGCATTATAAAAATTTGCCCCTGCCTTTTCCCTGATTACAAGCTCCCTGTTGCTTCATAACGAGATTTACAGAGCAAAGCGACTGTAGCCACTGGCTCCATGACGAGCGAAGCGAGCATAAAGCTTTATGAGCGAAGCGAATCCATTCTTGTTTTTAGCGTCCTAGCGGGTCTTTGAAAAAAACTGCCCCCAGGAATCGAGCGCAGCGAGATTCAATAGAGTTTGAGCGAAGCGAAAACATAGGGCAGTTTTAAATGCCGTTTTTAATTTTTTTGGGCTTTTAATAATAAAAAAGCTTTTAAATGCTTTTAAGCAGTCTGAAAGCATTGATATACGTGCGTTTCAGAGGACATAAGACGACACTTAGTGTGCTAAAAGACGACACTTAGTGTGCTAGAAATTCTCAATAAGACGACACTTAGTGTGCTTTGAAAGACAAAATAAAACATGTCGTTTTAAGCACGTTTAGTTTGCAAGATGCGACAAAATAAAATATGTCTGCTTATTGCTTCTTGATAAGGCTTCACATAAGATCAATAAGACGACATAATAAAATAAGACGCTATATGAAAGATTTAATTGTGAAAGATAACGCTTTAATTAATGCCAGCTACAATCTTGACCTAGTGGAACAACGGTTAATTCTTTTAGCAATAATTGAAGCCCGTGAAAGTGGTAAAGGTATTAATGCGAATGACCCTTTAACTATTCACGCAGAGAGCTATATCAACCACTTTGATGTATTGAAAAATGGTGCTTATCAAGCACTAAAAGAAGCCTGTAAAGACTTGTTTGCTCGTCAATTTAGCTATCAAGAACCAAGAGGAAAAGGAGTAGCTCATATTACCTCACGTTGGGTTTCTCAAATTGCATACATCGAAAAAACGGCATCTGTTGAGTTAATTTTTTCACCTGCAATTATCCCTTTAATAACTCGGCTAGAAAAACAATTTACGAGCTATGAGTTAGAGCAAGTAAAAGGGCTTTCCACTGGCTACGCCATTAGACTTTATGAACTTTTGATTGCTTGGCGTAGTAGTGGGAAAACACCAATTATTGAGCTAAGTGAGTTCAGAGAAAGATTGGGAGTATTAGAAAGTGAATATCATCGAATGCACGACTTTAAAAAGCGTGTTTTAGAACCATCATTAAAGCAAATCAATGAAAATACAGATATTACTGTCAAAGAAGAACAGCACAAAAGAGGACGTAATATTATTGGTTTTTCATTCCGATTTAAACAGAAGGCACAGCCAAAAAAACAACAAAAAACCGACCCTAAACGAGATCCAAACACACCTGATTTCTTTGTCGAAATGACCGATGCACAACGGCATTT
>NZ_VOZA01000112.1:0-2351 GCF_013420015.1 Acinetobacter sp. YH12039
TTTATTAGCAAATAAATGGCGTTGTGAGTCAGTCATCTTGATAAAGAAATCGGGTGTATTAGGATCTCGTTTAGATTCGATTTTCTTTGCTTGTTGCTTCTGCTTAAATTTGAATGAAAAGCCTGAAATAGCTCGACCTTTTTTATGTTGTTCATAGGTCACAGTGATATCGGTATGTTCATTGATCTGCTTGATAGACGGTTCTAAGACACGCCTTTTAAACAGCTCCATACGTTGATATTCATTATCCTCAACACCAACTCTATTTCTGAATTCTGATAGTTCAATTTGTGGAGTTTTACCCACTTCACGCCATGCAATTAGTAGTTCGTATAATCGAATTGCATACTTACCTGTAAGCTGTGATACCTGTTTAAGTTGATAACTTGTAAAGTGTTCCTCAAGCCGAGTAACAAGTGGTACAACGTCAGGGGCAAAAGTGATTTCTAAAATCGCTAACGTATCAACATAGAAAACACGACTAACCCAACGTGAGCGCACAATGCCTGTTTTGCCAGTCTTTTTATATTCCGAAACATAGCTAAACTTACGTTCAAACAGATTATTTACAGCATCTTTTAATACTTTGTATGCAGCATCTGTAGACACATTAAAGTGTTTTGCGTAATCACTAGCATGTATTTCTAACTTGCTGTCTGCGGTAATTCCTTGCCCTGTTTCTCTAGCATTCATAATTGCAAGCAATATTAAACGCTGTTCAGACGTTTCTAAGTTATAACTGGCATTCATTAACGCATTGTCTTTCACTACTAATCCATTTTTCAATTTAGCACCATAGATGTATCTTGGTTTGATAGCACCTTAAAATGCTAATGGTGTTAAGTCAAGAGGAAATGGTGCTTTATACAAGAGGAAATGGTGCTTTATACAAGAGGAAATGGTGCTTTATACAAGAGGAAATGGTGCTATATGTCCTCTACAAGCCTTGTGTAGCAATCGTTTCGGCTCGCTTAAAAGCATTTAAAAGCTTTAAAAGATATTAAAAGCCCAAGAGCATCAAAAATCAAAGGCTATGGCACTCGCTTTGCTCGTGTCGTTTCAAGAGCAAAAGCAAAGTCAAAAGCATTGATAATGCATTCGCTATGCTCATGCTTTTTTAAGAGCAAAAGTATCAATACTTCGCTCGTAGACACTCGCTAATAAATTCCTGCAGCAAGCAAAAAAGAGCAAAAGCGGTTTTTCAGAGGGGTAATAAGCGAATTTTTTTGTGTCGCTCGTAGACACTCGCTAAATGCTCTCATTTGCGTTCTAAGAGCATTTTTTATTTCAATTATACTTTTATGCAGAAAAGACCAAGTAGGGCTAAAAACCCCGTTTTTTTTCGTTCTAGAGCATTTTAAAATGGTGGTGGTGAATCGTAATCATTGCCAGATCGTTTTTCTTGATCATTTTTTTGTGTCGGTTGTACTTTTTGTTCTGGTTCTTGATGGAACTCATTTTTACTGTATCTCTTGTAATTTGGATTCAAAATAAGATTTTCTTGCAATGATTTAATTTGAATTTGTCTATAAAATTCAACAGGATAATCTTGTTCAAGACACTCAAGTTGATATTCATAATTCTTGATTTGTTCTTTATTGAAACCAGCAAATGTATTGTTCCATTCCATTTGAAATATTCTTTCTTCTTTTTTTAGTTTTAGTGATAGTTCTTCATTTTCTTTTTCAACTTGCAATTGCTTCCTTTTTTCTAGCACTTGTTCTTTAGCTGCTCGCAAAGTTTTATCAAAATATTCTTTCCATGTTTGGTCCAGGCCGTCCAGTGCGTCCAGATAGGGTTTTACATGTTCTTGTAAATCTGAAAGTGCTTTACGAGCCTCTGAGGCTGTTTTAAGTGCATTTTGTGCATCTTTTTTTGCTGATCTAGTTTGATTTGCTAATAAATTTAATTCTTTTAATTTTGGTTCGATTTGTTCAATCACAGATTCAATAATTCTTTCAGCATATTGTGTTTTACTCTCAAACATTCCATTGGGTTCAGGTGCTTGAAGTACAATATTGGGTTCAGGTTCATAGTTGTTTACATCGTTGTAGTACTCACGAATAGACGTATGTTTTGCCTTACTTCCCTCAATTCCTCGTTCAAGCCCTAAATCCTTTACCTGAACTGCAAAATCAGTCTGCATCTGTGAAAGTGTATGTCGAGATCCACCGATATATTTTTTAGCATTCAATCGCCCCGTTTTTTCGTCCACTGGAACAACGTAGGCGACAAGGTGAGGGGTTGTTTCATCACGGTGAATGGTAGTGCTGACGACATTATTTTTACCGTATTTATTTTCGAGCCATTTTTTCGACTGCTCAAAAAATGCGGTTTCTTTTTCAGTTCCC
>NZ_VOZA01000113.1:0-2198 GCF_013420015.1 Acinetobacter sp. YH12039
CTGCTTCTATGGCATACAGTTTCTGAATCAGCACTAATGCCTGTTCAGCGACCTGACTTTTTTTGGTCACATGCAGTTCATGGAATTTACGACGCGCATGCGCCATGCAGCCCACCTCAATGACCTGGCCTGATTTAAAGCGTGCTTTATAACCACTGTAATCATCACAGACCAGATGACCCTGCCAGTCTTTCAAGAACTCTTCAGCATGCTGACCTGAACGGCTATCCTGAAAGTCATAGATCACCGCCTGAACTGGATTGTACTGTGTAGTGGCATAGGCCCAGACATAACCTTTCTTCGGTTTTTTATCATTCTCACCCATCCGCATAATGGTGACTGGTGTTTCATCTGCATGCAGCACCTGCTGTTGCAGCACCACCTCTTTTAAGGCATTGGCCAGAGGCTCCAGTTCCACACCGCAGCGACCTATCCAGTCAGATAAAGTTGATCTAGAAAGTTCGATTCCCGCCCGCTGATAGATCAGACGTTGACGGTACAGCGGCAAATGATCGGCATACTTCGATACCAGCACATGGCTGAGCAATTCAGGTGAAGCAATGCCTTTATCAATCACATAGGCGGGCATCGCTTGCTGAGTCAGAGTGTCACACTGATCACAGACCCATTTACCACGCACATGCTGTTCCTTATAGAACTGTGCCGGTCTGAAATGCAGTTTTTCACTGACATCTTCGCCGATACGACGGAGTTGGCAGCCACAAGCACATTGGGTTGATGCAGGTTCATGCTCAATACGGATGGTGTGTAGATGATCTGGCAGTGGTCGACGTTTAGGTTTATTGGTTTTGGCTTTGTGTGTCACTGCATCGGTTTTATCTGCATTTAGCCGTTCCAGTTCTAGATCAACCGCGGCAATATCTTCTTCAACCGCTTCATCCCACAGGTGGATTTGTTTTGCAGTGAGATGTTCGTTTTTACTGCCGAATTTGTGCTGTTTAAATAGTGCGAGTTCATGCTCGTATTTTTGATTGAGAATAGAAAGATGTTGAACTTTAGAATCTAATTGCTGATTGGTGACTTCAAGATGTTGAACTCTGGCATCTAATTGCTGGTTTGATTTTTCTAATTCTTGATTTGATTGTGCCAGAGACTGATGCTGCATCGCCAACTGCCTGGTGAATTCCAGCAGTTGTTCATGGGTCAGTTGGCTTAAGTCAGGCAGCGTATTCATGACCGCAGTATGCCTGAGGTCATGAGAAGAATGAAATAGAACGTTTGGAGAATAGCAGAATGGAACAGCCTGGTTTAAAGCATCGTCACCACCTGCTGTCGTCCAATGCGCTGCCAGGGCAAACCTTGGATCAGTGCCTGTAACTGTTCCGGGCTGAGGGCCACGGTTTCACCTTGGTGAACTTGAGCCCAGTGAAATTTGCCCTGTTCCAAACGCCGGGCACACAGCCAGATGCCCAGTCCATCATGTACCAACACTTTCATACGATGACCACGTTTATTACAGAACAGGTAGGCGCAATGCGGTTTGATGTAGCCAAAGGCTCTCACCACCTGAGCCATGACAGTATCCATTCCTGCTCGCATATCCATGGGCTGGGTAGAGAGCCAAATTTCATCAATGCGGATCATGTTGCAAGTGCCTTGAGTAATTCTGCTAAAGCAGATATTTCTGATACTTGCCATTTCAAGCCAATTTCTGCTTTTGAGTGGGGTAAAGTAATTTGAACCGTTAACATGTCAGTAGGAGTAGGATCTAATGGTGCAGAGCAAGATAAGGCAATAAATGCAGGTTTATTCAGTAGTGGTGAGCGATCATTCCCTGGCTTACCATCAATTAAGCGAATCCATTTGGATACAAGATTTGTATTCAATCCATGTTGCAAAGCGACCGAAGCAATTGAAACGTCCGGTGCTTTACAAGCCTGAACGATCTGCTGTTTAAATTCAGCACTGTATGTTCTTCGTTTTTTCGCAAGAGATGCGATGGATGTCTGGTTATTTGTAGTCATAAATTTAAGTCCCCACTTGTTTCTAAGTGGGGACTAAATTAAGGCTTATAGGATGAATTCATAAGGTGTGTTCAGCGGACGCTTACCTGTAATCAGCCATCTTTTTACTTCTATGAATCGAGGCATTATCAACAATAAGAACCAATGGAAGGTCATAAGTCTGTTTTACTTGTTGAGCTATTCCAGTTAAATAGGCATAAAACCAAGTGCTTG
>NZ_VOZA01000114.1:0-2081 GCF_013420015.1 Acinetobacter sp. YH12039
TCATGAGAAAGCCCATATAAATGGGTAATGTACAAGTTGCTGTAGAAGCATGTTTAATTCGTCTGATCACAGATACTTTATAAAGTATTTTAATACTTTTTTGAATCAGTCAATGCGTAAGTCCTAGAGTAATAGAATTCTGCAACTCAACCAAGAACTGTCAGATCAGACAAAGTTGTCTTCCTGAGTAATTTATCTACAGTCTCATCTAGTATAATGTCGTATTTTTGCTCGACAAAATGTCGTATTTTTGCTAGTTTAAAGGTATGTGAAAACTGATGTATAAGGGAGATGCGATGACAACTAAAGCGAAAATGCAAATGCGCATCAAACGCTCAAAACGTTATGTTTTTATGCGTGATGATTTTAATGACATTGCGAATTATGACCAAATTGGAAGAGTTCTGCGAAACTTAGTTCAAGAAGGTGAGCTAATTAAAGTTGGTTATGGTATTTATACCAAAGCAAGAAAAAATCAAATTACCGGCAAAGTAATGCCAGCCTGTCCAGAAGGCGCGGATGCAGTGATCTTAGAGGCATTAAAAAGATTGGATGTGCAGGTTACGTTAGGAGAGGCTACGGAAAAATATTTATCTGGTCAATCCACCCAGATTCCAGCCTTTACTCAAATTAAAACCCCGCGTCGTTTTACACGCCAATTGTCTGTAGGTCGTAGCCAAATTAATGCCTGATATAAAAAATGTGTTTGCAGATGTCGCTGATGCACTTGGTATTGGTGCAACTTCTATTGTTGAAAAAGATTACTATGTTGTCGAGTTATTGAGACTATTACAGTCTCTAGAATTTGAAACGCATGACTTGGTTTTTGCTGGTGGAACTTCTTTAGCTAAAGCAAATATTCAGTTAAATCGGATGTCTGAAGATGTGGACATTAAAATAGTTCCAAAACCAAATATTGCATTAAGTCGCTCTAAAGCTAAAGTTGTACGTAAACAATTGCTTCATCAAGTACAAGACAAAATCTCTCAATCTGATTTCTTTACAATTGAAGAGGAACCAGTTGTCTGGGATGAATATCGTTATATGGAATTATTAATTCGATATCCTCAGCATTTCAACCAAGCTCCCTGTTTACGACCATTCATTAAATTGGAATTAGTTGAAACAGACTTACTTGAGCCTTTTGAATCTAGAAGTATCACCTCGTTTGTGTATGACTTGGCTAAGAAAGGGAAGCCAGTCGATGCTTTTCCCTCCGTCACAATTGTCAGTACCAGTATCGAGAAGCTGATAGCAATTTTAAGGCGTACAGCGGCCTTTGCTAGAAATGCTGAAAGAGCTGATGATGAATCATTAGTTCGACATGTGTATGACTACTTTAAAATTACCTATGGTAAACCACAAGATTTTGTTTATTTAGGGCACTTAGCTACTAAAGTTATAAAAACTGATATTGAGCGTTATGGTCGTCAGCATACTCTTATGGTTGAAGACCCGATTGCTGAATTGTTATTTGGTTTAAATGAATTAAGTCGTAATCCACTCTATAAAGCCAGGTTTAATAATTTTGTTGTTCCTATGGTGTTCGGGGACAAACAAATATCATGGCAGCAAGCCTATTCACATTTTCAGGACTCAGTTCAACAGATCTTCGCTAACTTAAAGTTGTAAATGTAGAAAAGAAATTAGCTTAAGCACAATAGATTATTTATTTACAATCACTCTTATTACAACTAAATTTGTCAAAATTCTTCAGAGTTTTTTCTTTGAATTCTAACTCGTAACTCATCGAAGATAGAAAATGTTAATTCGCTTGAAATTTTTTTTGAATTAGCCTAAGTATAATTCTTAGGCTATTCTTAAAACCATATTTCAAGCTGCATAAAAATTCGATTAGGCAATTGTTTTAAAAACCAGGTCCGTAATCGTAACTATTTTCTTGCGTGGACTCTTTACGACTATTACGTGATGTCACAGATTGATTTTTATAGAAATAGAGATGGATCCGTAAATTTGAACAACTCCTATAAGTGATATTCTGCTCCTCAAATGATGTTATAAACATCAATATATGGAGTATTTTATGGCACGTAGACCAAGAAGAAATCATTCAAATGATT
>NZ_VOZA01000115.1:0-1727 GCF_013420015.1 Acinetobacter sp. YH12039
TTCAAATGGCTATTCTACGTTTGATTGGTTTTGGAAAAAAAGAAGAATTTAAGAAAGTGCTAGCAATTTTAAGAAAGAAAAAGCCTGATAGGACAAGGATCCTATGAAATTTGTCGTGTACAGAGTATCTTTTTACATAATTATTTGATTTTTTCAGCTAGAAAAATGTAAATAAGTTATTTAGCCCCTTCTTCTACTACACATTTCTGAAGCCTAATAAATGAAATAAATAAAAATGCTCAGCGTATGTGATGTGCTGAGCATTTGCTGTTTATGACTGAAAAGCAGGAATTTTGAGAGATTATTTGATATCGAATACCCAGTTATGCGCCTCTTTATCACTGGTGGTTTCACAGACATAGTAATCTTGATCCCAAGCATCTTGGTTAAAGATTTCTTTTTTGTGGTAAGTCATCTGTTTGCCATTTTCGACACAGACAAAGCTTTCGCCTTGGTCTTTGACTTGGGTTCCGTTGAGGAAGCCACCAATACAGAGGAATCGGGATTGTTTGGGCACTGATCTATGCTACTGTAAAATAATATTAGTTGTGATTAAACGTTGTATTCTTAGAACTGTAAATAACATTTATAAATAAAAGCCTCCAATTAAGAGGCGATTATTTCTATTTTTGACAGTTATTCAAACTATTTTCTATATAGCTTTTTTCTAATTGTCCTTGTTTAAAGGATTTTAATAACCGTTCCAACCTCACTCTATTCCCAGGATAAGAGCAATACAATTTTTGCACATCATTTATTTTACTCAAAGAAGTAAGTTTACTTAAAGAATCTACGGCACCTTGCTCAACCCTAGCCCAATTTACATTTAGTTTTTTCAAATCATACTTATTGTTATGTACTGTATATAGAATATGATAATAATGAAAATCTTTTTCTGCAGGATTCATTTCCTGTATATCATTAATAATCATTTGAATAGCATCATAATTTTCTCCAAACCACTTTGGCTCAAAACTCTCCATAAATGTATTATAAATAACTCGCTGTTTTGGATATTTTACAATTCCATCTTGATAAGCTTTTAAGTAGTTTTCTTCAGCCCCCAGATCACGTAGGGTCATTAACAGTATGTAGTAATAAAAAGGATCTTTAGATGCAACATCATAATTTTCTAATAAAAAATTTAAATTTTTAATTGATTGATCACCAAAATATTGCATATTTTTTTTCGATACTTGTGAAGTATAACTTCCCCCTCTAATGCTCCAAGCATGTTTTCTAACCCAAAGCGTATAGTAAATATAACCTAATGGTGACTCTGGTTCAGCCTTAATCCATTTCTGTGCGATTGCTATATTTTCTTTATAATAATTTGGAGAAGTTACTCGATGTTTATTTACAATCCCAAGAAAAGAATCTAAATAACTAGTATGTTTAAACTTACCATCAAAATTATATTCTTCACTATTTAAAAGCTGTTGTGCTTTGTTTGAAATATCTTTGAACTTTTTCTCTCTAATCAAATTTTCCACTTCAGACTGAATGTCATATCCTGTGGGATATATACTTTCATCAACCAATTTTATGTTTGCTAACTTCGTATACGACACTTCTGCAAAAATTTGTGTAGAACAAAATGTTAATAATATAGGACTTACGCATTGACTGATTCAAAAAAGTATTAAAATACTTTATAAAGTATCTGTGATCAGACGAATTAAACATGCTTCTACAGCAACTTGTACATTACCCATTTATATGGGCTT
>NZ_VOZA01000116.1:0-1716 GCF_013420015.1 Acinetobacter sp. YH12039
TAGACAAAATGACACCAAATGAGTTTTACTATGATCAGCTACCCCAACAAAACAAGGTGGCTTAACTAGAGCGGAATATCACTTATAAATACGCTTTTAGTTGTTCAAACAAGTGGGACCACCTCTGTTCGGCACAAATTCGGAAATATATAAACCTTTTATCGCAACTTTTTCATTCGATTTTACTTTAATACTTTGATTTATACGATAAATGGGATATGACACAGGAATATTAATTTTTGAAATATCAAATATTTCATCAACAATACTTTCTTGATTCCAATACGTTGGATAGGTATTTTCAATAATGAATGCCTCGGCCTTAGCCTTTGTATAAAAATCCCAACATTCTTTCACATTTTCATGAGGTAGTTCATCCATCCATTTTTTTGAAAACTCACTCATACCTTTGTCATTCGATCGAATCTCTGATGCGCAATCTAAATATGTTAGATCGCCTTCTTTTATTCTTATATAAGCAAAATCTAAAGTATCCATGGTTTTTCTTAAAAGCGGTAAAACCGTCCCTCCCCAATTGATGTCAACTTGCTCTGGCATTGGAAAATCCAGATAATTACAGGGTAGATTTCTCATACAAACGGCAAACAGCAATTCCAAACGATCTAAAAAAGATTGATAGTTATTTCTCATGCTATAAAAAAATTCTTTAGAACTAAAATGTTCTAATAAATATAAAAATTTAGGATCGATTTTAAAATTCATATTCAGCCTAAAATTAATGCCCCGAAGGGCATATTTTATTTATTCTTCACCATTAAAATACCAGTACACTTCACCCCAATCTGCCTTAGAAAGTGTTGGTAACATTTCACCTCTTAACACATGAACGCGTGAATCCACTTGTGCAGGGGTTGTCCAATAGCCCGTTTTTGGGGATTTTTCGCCAGCTTTGACTTTTAATACAGTTAGTTTGTCTTATGTTACTTCAGATTGAGTATTATTTTTACGAGCCCATGCAACTATATCTTTAGGATAAAACAAATGTTTATGTAAAGAACTGTCATCCAAATCTAGTAAATAAACAAGAGCTGCTGCTTCAAAAGCCCAATAACCAACATATGAATAATTATCTAAATTTAAATGACTATTGTACCAAAGTGTATTTTTATGCATTTGATACCACTCAGCCAAATATTCATCCAACAGTTCAATCGCATGATTTTTGTTATTTTTAATTATTACATTATCAATCACATCGCATAATATTGAAAAATTATAACTATATATCCCATCTCTTTCAGTATCTGGATGATTAGAATCCGTTAGTTTTAAAAACTTATTAATCACTTCATCTTCACTAAAAGTTCCTCCATCCTCGCCATTGATTAATTGTTTAATTGTAGATAATAAATTATTTTTATTTAGCAATACTGCTAAGCTAATTGTAGTTAATGCAATAAAACCACCTTCACCACCAATAACAACTGGCTTTTTACTTGCTTTAAAAACTCCTAATGCTTCTGCTTGTTTTTCATAACCTTCTATTACTTTTTCAAATAATGGAGATATTTCTTCTATTGGCTTTCCTGCAGTATAATGAAGATATAATAAAGAATGATAGATCCATGTAAGTTGACAAAAATAACTAATCATGCGAAAAAGTTTTTTTAGTTAACAGATGTTCACACATGCCTCGAATTGTTTCTGTACCACTTAGTTTAGAACAGCGAGAACGACTCATTTTTCTGGCCAAGC
>NZ_VOZA01000117.1:0-1680 GCF_013420015.1 Acinetobacter sp. YH12039
TAGAACGATTTCAGGGAAACGTATAGCTATCCCTCCGTCTTCATAAGTGCAATCAATCACCCAATTCGACAGCACCTTTTTTCCTCTTTCATTGTTATAAGAGAAATTTCTTTTAAGTAGATTCTTGCTGGCTAGTTCTAACTGCGTATATGCGGAATGCGTTTTAATGCCACATTCTCTAGCAAACTCTTCTGCCGTAATCATAATTCGGTCTTTTTCAGTTGCATCAGTGGTTCTAGCAATTGGGCTAGCAAGTATTAACATTCGTTTTTCATCAATGTTCATACTCTTAAAGCATTCTTGAACATTGTTTTGCATAACAACCCAGCTCAGAGGATATGTTTTTTTATTTTCGTCCATATAACTACAACCCCAAAAAACTAACTAACTACATTGGTATTTATGTAGCTTAAACATACATTGTCGTTTATTTTTTGACTACTATTTTTGTAGTTTTTTAACAAAACTACAAACTTTTTCTTGTAGTTTAATGTCCGGTAAAAGTAGTTTCTATGTCCGGTAAAAGTAGTTTTTTAAGTCCATTTTGTCCGGCATTTGTAGTTTAATGTCCGGTAAAAGTAGTTTTTTAAAGTCTGAAAGCATTGCTAGGCGTGGTTTATAGGGGGGTCTAAAAGCTTTTAAAAGCTTTTTAAAAGAATAAAAGGGAATTTATTTCCAAAGTGAGTTATTAAAACTGCCCTTGGTACTCGCTAAAGCTCGTACTCTATTGAAGCTCGTTTCACTCGCTTCGTGGGGGGCAGTTTTTTGCATATATGATCAAGGATTCAAAAAGCAAAACATGAATAATGCATTCGCTATGCTCATGCTTTTTGACGAGCAAAAGCATCAATACTTCGCTCGTAGACACTCGCTAATCACTGTCCCCAGTAATTCAATAAAAAACGGTTTTTCAGAGGGGGAATAAGCAAACTTTCGTTGTGTCGCTCGTAGATACTCGCTAAAAGGCTCTCATTTGCGTTCTAAGCGATTTTATTTTTATCAACTATAGTTTTACTGTATTTCTATCAAAAGTCGCTAAAACCCCCGTTTTTTTGCGCTTAAATGGGATTTCTAAGGCGTGTAGTCATGGTTATTGTCATTTTCTGGCTTTTTAGGCTCATTTCTCTGCTGTTTTTCTTGTTCTTGGCGTCTTACAAATGCCAAATGTTCTTGTTGCTCTCGTTCTTGTGCATAGCGTTGTTCTTGTTGCTCTCGTTCTTTACGTAACTGCTGTTCTCTAGATTCACGATCTTTTCGGTCGTTTTCGAGCTGTATTGCTCTTTTTTGGGAAAACTCTTGCTGCGCTTCGGTCTCAATTTTTTTTGTAAAAGCCGCATGCAATTCTTGGATTTTTAGATCTTCCATTTCTTCTGCATATAGTCGCTTTTGTTTTTCACCATTTTGAGGACTAAAGTATTTATTTCCATAGTTATCTTCTTCAAATATATAACTATTTATGATCTCCAGTCTTTGATCGCGTACATACTCTTGATACTCAGTTTCTCTGCGTGATATTTCAGAAATTTGATGATCTATATTTGAAATTTGATCATTAAGTTTTCGTTGTTTAACAGTGATGTTCGGTTCGTCAAATTTTGCAAAAGACTTTTTAGGCTGGAGCAGCTGATTTTCTTCTGTCCATTTATTTAAATGATCAGAATATCTCTCTTTTTTTTCTAT
>NZ_VOZA01000118.1:0-1663 GCF_013420015.1 Acinetobacter sp. YH12039
GCTGGCGACAATAGCAAGAGTGAACCACCTGATCCCTTCCCGAACTCAGAAGTGAAACCTCTTAGCGCTGATGGTAGTGTGGGGTTACCCATGTGAGAGTAAGTCATCGCCAGCTCATTATTCGAAAACACCCCCTGATACGTCAGGGGGTGTTTTTTTATGTGTGAGGAAAAGAAAAAGAAGTAGTGAGAAAAAAAGAAAGAATTCATCATTCATTTCATGTGATTTATAAATTAAAGACTGAAAGGCGTATACTATCCGTGTCATTGTTGGAAAGCTCATGTCTGATTTAGCCTCAAATTCTCCTTATATTGAATATGGCACACGGCCATTTCTTGCCATTTTATTTTCTTTATTTTTAGCAGGCTTCGCAATTTTTTCATCGTTGTATTGTGTACAACCGATGATGCCCATCTTTGCGAATTTCTTTCATGTCAGTCCGACACATAGCAGCTTTCCTTTATCTTTTTCTACCATTGCCTTAGCGATTGGGCTGCTATTCACTGGTTTGATTTCAGATCGATTCGGTCGTAAGCCTGTGATGGTCACCGCTTTATTTTTGGCAGCGTCACTTTCAATCATTAGTTCTATATTTCCACTTTGGGAAATATTTTTATTGAATCGCGTGCTGATCGGATTAAGTGTTAGCGGTGTTGCTGCAGTTGCAATGACTTATATAGGTGAAGAAATTGAGCAAAAAGATATAGGCTTTGCAATGGGCCTGTATATATCGGGTACTGCGATTGGAGGAATGGGTGGTCGTCTCATTGCCGGGGTATTGATTGATTATATTAGTTGGCAAAATGCCATGATGATTATTGGAATCATTAACCTATGTATAGCCACAGCATTCTTTTTATTACTTCCGGCATCTCAACATTTTCAAGCTTACCCCATTCGTTTCAACCGATTTTATGAATCTTTCGTTAAAAATTTAGCAGATCCAAAGCTGAGAATTTTATTCCTTCAAGGCTTTATCCTCATGGGATGTTTTGTCTCTATATTTAACTATATGAGCTACCACCTATTAGAAGAACCTTATCAACTTTCTCAAACTTGGATTGGGCTAATTTCAATAGCTTATTTGGCAGGAATATATAGTTCACCTCGGGCTGCAAGTTGGGGGAAACGCTTTGGACGGGCAAAAGTTTTACCTTCGATGCTGATCATGATGCTGTTGGGGTTGTTGATCATGCTCATTCCGGCATTTTGGTCAGTCATTTTGGGGCTGATTATATTCACTTTTGCTTTTTTTGCAGCGCATTCCACGGCAAGTAGTTGGGTATCAGTTCAATCCCTGCAGTACCGTGCCGTAGGTTCATCTCTGTATTTATTTTGCTACTACTTAGGTTCTAGTATCTTGGGTAGTAGTGGTTTGGTTTGGGAAATGTCTGGTTGGATGGGGTTGACGAGCTTTATTGCTGTTATCTTGATGATCGGTTTATTTTTAGCAATAAAATTGAATAAATTAAAATAGAAATATGTGAATAAGCTATTATTTAATATTCGTTTTACATCTATTTTTTAATATAAATAGGCTTTGTTGCACAAACCTATCTGTAAAGGCTTTTTCAGCGATATAATTTTCAAATGAAGAAGCCTACACACAAAATCTATCGCACAACCAATTGGCCCGCATATAACCGAGCACTCATGAGTCGCG
>NZ_VOZA01000119.1:0-1542 GCF_013420015.1 Acinetobacter sp. YH12039
GTGCTAAAACGCGAAATCAGCGCAAAAGACGCGAATCTAGACCTGGATTTCATGCAGCGTAATCTCAAACAAGCCGAAATAACCCTGACCAAGCACCACAAACATCAAAATGAGTTCAATCAGCAGCTTGCCCAGGAGATCGTGAAAAGCGGACTCAAGCAAAGTCATGACAAATTGCAAAGCCTGGTCGATCAACACAACGAATTAACTCAGAACAAACCCTTACTGTTTGGAAAAAAAGCCTGGGAAGCCCAACGTGATGCGATTTACCAGGAGCACAAAAAGCTGAAAGGTCAGCATGAACACCAGAAAAAACATGGTGTGAAGGATTTATTGGAAAATGACAAATTCAAAGAACATGCCTGGAAGCAGTACCAACAACAACATCCAGCCAAAGCCAAGCAATACCAGACTCTATACCCATCCTATCAAGTCATTAAAAAATGTGTGGATGAGATCAAAGCAGAACAACAGATGAAACTCAGACAGGAACAACAGCTCAAAGCACAGCAACATGCGCCTAAAATGAAATCTCGTGGCATGAGTCGCTAAACAGAGCGAGTGTCTACGAGCGAACTGAGAAAATTTGCCCATCCCTTTCCCTGATTACAAGCTCCCTATCCATCAATCACCTGCTTTACAGAGCATCCCGAATGGGTGCGAACTTTCCAAATTTGATTCCTAAACCGAGCGTAGCGAGAAAAAAAGCTCATGAGCGAAGCGAATTCCGAGCTGCTTTTGATCTTGCTTTTGCTTTTTCTCAAATTCACGAAAATATGAACCAAAAATTGCCCCGACGAATCGAGCGAAAGCGAGATTCAATAGAGTTTGAGCGAAGCGAAAACCAAGGGCAATTTTTTACTCCCTGGGCTTTTAATTATTTTTAAGCTTTTAAATGCTTTTAATTAAGCTGTAATCCTTTATTCATAATGGTTCTAGAGATATTAAAACGAGGTTTACCTTGCATTAAAACGAGGTTTACCTTGCATTAAAACGAGGTTTACCTTGCATTAAAACGAGGTTTACCTTGCATTAAGCGAGATAATTATATAACCTCGTCTTATTGAATTAAAAATATAATCTTTTCATATGAAAACAGAACTAGTTGTTAAAGATAACGCCTTAATCAATGCCAGTTATAACCTCGATCTAGTTGAACAGAGGTTAATTCTCCTAGCTATTGTTGAAGCAAGGGAATCGGGTAAAGGGATAAATGCTAATGATCCACTAACAGTTCATGCTGAAAGTTATATTAATCAGTTTGGTGTACATCGAAATACGGCTTATCAGGCGTTAAAAGATGCTTGCGATGACTTGTTTGCAAGACAATTCAGTTATCAGAGTCTTAGTGAAAAAGGTAACACTATTAATCACAAATCAAGATGGGTGAGCGAGGTGGCTTATATTGATAATGAAGCTGTCGTTAGACTTATTTTTGCCCCTGCTATTGTGCCTTTAATTACTAGGTTAGAAGAACAATTTACAAAGTATGAAATACAACAAATAAGTAATTTAACAAGTGCTTATGCTGTTCGTTTATAT
>NZ_VOZA01000120.1:0-1507 GCF_013420015.1 Acinetobacter sp. YH12039
CATGAGAAAGCCCATATAAATGGGTAGAGTACAAGTTGCTGTAGAAGCATTTTTAATTCGTCTGATCACAGATACTTTATAAAGTATTTTAATACTTTTTTGAATCCGTCAATGCGTAAGTCCTATTCTATACCAAAATGTTTATATACAAAAACTACAACTGCACACAGCTATCTAAAATATTCCAATTGTGTGCTCTAAATTGCTCACGCGGATACGGCACTTCAGCACACAACATCCCCTCTTTCTTAAAGAAACGTCGACCGTGGCTATTTTGACTCAACTGCGTTAAATCAGTCACCCCCTGATTCAACAAATTAAAAATCATAATACGATCATTCAAAATGCGCCCTGCAAGCACAGAGCGCTCCCAAGGCACCCCCTCTATATTGGACAAAGTATTGCCCAAATAATTTTTGATATGCCAAGATGAATACTGTCCCTGTTTTTAACCACCCTGCATCCTAAACGAATCATAAGAAAGCTCAGATAGCTGTGCCGCCTCTTCATATTGCTTAAACAATTGATTTGCAGTTTGATTTGGCAAATACAACCAATACATCAAGGAGGTATTCCAGCCCGATGATTGCTGCACCTGCTTCAACACCGCATATACACCATAGGCTTCCAATTGCACTGCTGAGCGCAAACTCAACTGACGAATACTTAAAGGCTCCAAATAAACTACTTGTCCAGTCTTTAATTGTTCATTACGTATAATTCGGACATAACGTGCCAGCCAGTTTTGAATCAGCATCCTTTCAACCAATGAGTTCGGGCGCTCAAGCATCTGCTGCAATCTGTGATATTCAGCCATATATGCATCCAGCTTATCCTCTTTATTTAACGCAATATTGATCAGATAAAGGATCGCCAACTGATTTAAATACTTAAGTCTGGATATGTGGAATTGCTCGGCATACTTAAACTGCGGTATTGGTCTGCATGCTGCAACCATGTGTTAAAGCGCTGCAACGACACCTTTTCTTGCTGTATCAACGCACCAAGCACCAGACGATGCTCAACAACAAATACACTAACCGCCGTAGGATCATCGACCAGCAATTGCTGAAACTCAGCAACTAAATTCGTCTGTTCTTCTGAACACTTTTCACGCGTTAGCTTCACATTCAATGGCTGGCCCAATGCATTCTGATGCTCTTGCCCCAACAAACTAAATACCCAATCTTGATGATAACGATAGCGCCGAACATTCAATGCCGAAAACCGATCTCCAGCATTCAGCCCAAGCAAGTTAAAATACGGCTCTTGTGTGTAATTTGAAAGATAAGAAATTTCAGACTGCTGCCACTTGAGCACCCGAGGATCAATACGCTCATCCCACCGCAGCCAAAGACACACAACAACTGCAAGCAACAGTAAGTCTCCATTAAAAAGTAAACATGTATTCTTTTCCGAATTGGTTTGATACTCTCTCCACCCATTGCTCTATTTTATCAGCTGTCATGACTTGAAAATCTCGCCAATAATATTTCATCTGCTTCCA